>JAOZLO010000345.1 GCA_029934775.1 Desulfocapsaceae bacterium | reverse complement strand
TGTGATTTAATCTATTCAAAGGTGAGCAGACGTCCTACACGATGGATTATTGCTGTAGCCGGAGATTCAGAGATCAAGAGCCTGGAAGATCTTGAAGGGAAAAAAATAGCCACTGAACTGGTTAATGTGACAAAACAATTTTTTGCTGAAAAGAAGATCGATGTTGATATTGAGTTTTCCTGGGGCGCTACTGAGGCCAAAGTTGTTTCCGGACTTGCAGATGCAATTGTTGAGGTAACAGAAACAGAGAGCACTATTCGTGCCCACGGCCTGAGGATTATTCATGAACTGATGGAATCGAACACACAGATGATAGCCTGCAAAAAAGCATGGAATGACCCCTGGAAACGTGAGAAAATTGAAAATATAGCCCTGTTGTTGCAAGGTGCATTGAGTGCTGATCGAATTGTGGGTTTGAAGATGAATGTTTCAAATGACAAACTGGAAAAAATCGTCAAGCTTCTGCCAAGTATCAATGCACCAACTGTTGCCAGGCTGTACAATCAGGACTGGTGTTCTGTAGAAATAGTTGTTTCCGAAGATATCGTCAGGGATCTTATCCCACAACTGAAGAAGAGTGGCGCGGAAGGCATAATAGAGTATTCTCTTAATAAGGTCATTTGAACAGTAGGAGAGAGAGAATAATGAATTTTTCAAAGATAGAATTTCTTCTAAGTGTGCATAGTTTAGGGCAGCTTCCTGCTCCCAGTCTTCCTGAAATTGCCTTTGCAGGTAGGTCAAATGTTGGCAAATCCAGCCTTATCAACAGCATGATCGGCCGGAAAAAAATGGTAAAGGTCAGTGGCAGGCCGGGCAAGACCCAGGGGTTGAATTATTTTCAGGTCGGGGATGATTTTTTCCTTGTGGACCTTCCCGGTTACGGTTTTGCAAGAGTCTCAAGATCCATGCAGGATAGCTGGCAGGCTTTGATATCAACCTATCTTGAAGAGCGGGAGACACTTCAATGTGTTGTTGTTATAATTGATATCAGGCATGAACCAAAGGCTATGGATACTCAGCTCATTCAGTGGTTGAGGGAACAATCTGTTTCTGTGCTTCCAGTATATACCAAGATCGATAAACTCTCCGGCAGCAAGAGGCAGAAAAATGCCAGGCTGCTTGATGCGGGGCATACGATTAGGGCCACTGAAAGGGTCCTTTTTTCTGCAAAAACAGGCCAGGGAAGAGAACAATTAGTCTCTATGCTGGCAAGTTTTTTACCTTCACTCTGAATAACAGCGAAGCGGTGTCATACAGTCCTGTGGTTAGCTCAACTTCAGGGTACCACCTGAACAGTTACAATCGAGGATAATATGGAGGAACTTTCAAAATCACAAAAAGCGCGGATTGCGATTCGTACGTTTAAAATTCTTGCAGATTCTTTGACCCTGCAGGGGGCATATAAACCATCAGGAAAGGCCGGAGAAAAACTTGCAGAGTCACTCAAGTTGCTCAGTCCTGAGATATATGGATCGATGACGGATGGACGGATAGTCGAATTAAAGGGACTTGAGTACGTAATAGACCGAATGCCAAAAGGTATCGAGAACTGTACACGAATTATCCTTACCGCCCAGGAGGATTTTAAAGAGACCTCTTTTGAAAAAATCATTCCCCTGAAGAGGAGAAGAGTTTCCTATGCTGTATCCAAGAGCGAAATGTGCCTGGTCATAACCAGGGGGAAAAGTGAAATATACGATATTCTGACCCATATTACCTTTCTCAATATTGAGGCGCAAAAAGTATATCAACAGGCCTTTAACCGGGTCGATGGAATGACACCGGAGTGGACTGAACTTGAGAGAGTTGCCATAGGTGCGGAAGAAATTAGAGGCGAAGAGTTGGATCAGGCTATCTGGAACCTTTCAATCATACTGGGCAGGACCTACAAGGAAACTCGAGATACCTATGATCACCTGGAACAGAACAGACTGGAAAGCAAATCAAACAGCAGCCTGTTTAAAATAATATATGATATTGGCATGAGGATCAGTGCCGAACAGAGCGAGGCACAGAATGGACTTACCGTCTATTTCACTCCATCCCTGCACGAAATGATCGGCCATCATAAATATGCATCTCTCTGGGCCATGGATTTAAAAAAAGCAATATGCACATTGAATCTGCAGGATCGTCCTATTCATGTGATCAGTGCAAATATGCATTCGGTGAGGAATCTTCTCTACGGCCCGGGGGCATTAAAAGATGCAGGTGACGAAGTGCCTGATGATCTTTATGATATGGCGAAATGTGTTCGGGACAGGGAAGAACAGGTTATTGAGTATGCCGGGAAGCATGGGTATGTTTTTCATAAGGATGAGACCGGTGCAAATATCGATGTGAATATTATTGATCTTTCAGAAATAGATAAAGAAGAAGTACATACTGACCTGGATCTTAGTTTTTATAAAGAAAAAGAGAGGGCACCGGTAATAGTGGTTATCGATTATGCTTTTGGTACCCAGGCATTTGATATAATGGACGAATTTCTTAGTCCATATGCAGCAGAAAAACATTTTATCAAATTTGATATCCAGTCCATTTCGATTATGGGGAAGGCCGGTGTTCTGCCGGGAAAAAAAGGAGATATAATGCTTGCCACAGCCCACGTGATGGAAGGTACTCCGCATAATTATATCGTAAACAACGATTTTTCTGAAGACGATTTTGACGATGGTGTGGATGTTTACAGTGGTCCCATGCTGACGGTTCTTGGTACTTCTTTACAAAACTGTGATATGCTGGAGCGATTTCATTCTTCAAGCTGGAAGGCTATAGGTCTGGAGATGGAAGGGGGACATTATCAGCGGGCAATAAGCGGAGCTATTATCCAGGGACACATACCAGCCGAAATGAAGGTACGATATGCCTATTATGCATCTGATAATCCTCTTCTCAGTGGCCAGACCCTGGCATCCGGCCCCATGGGAGAAGACGGCATTGTACCAACCTATATGATATCTAAAATTATCCTGGAAAAAATTGTTGATAACAGCGCTGATGACTAAGCCTTTACGCCCTAATCCCTTAAACCCTTATACCTTTACGCCCCTAAGCCCCTAAGCCCTTTAGCCTTTAAACCTTGCGCCCCTAAACCCTAAACCTTACGCCCACCCGAACTCACATACCACATGACTTTCACATAAACCATCCCGATGCCAAGAGTCAAATTCAGTAAATCCAGAGATTTTTTTTACAGCCTGTCGCCATGGATTTTGGCGGCAGCCTGCGTACTGTTACTGTCTGTCCTGACTCTTTTTACTGTTAACAACTACCAGCGCGAAAAAAAACTGGTGGTGGACGCTCTTACTCAAAAAGGAGTGACCATTATACGGTTTATCAACAGTTCAAGCCGGGAATCTATGCGGGCAAATCTTCGGGGATCTCTGGATTTATTGCCCTGGGAAGTGCACGCCCAGATGGCCATGGAGCAGGCAGCTGAACAGCCGGGAGTTGACTATGTCGCTCTGGTTGATCTGCACAACCTGGTTATTAGCGGGGCCGGAAATGGTTTTTCCAAAAGAAAAATCAATATTGATGAGGTTGTGTTTCCAGCGTCTCTGCGGGAGAGCCACCCTGGTTCAGTTGCAATAAAACATTTAGAGGATAAAGAGAGTGGTAAGAAGTCCTTTCAAGTGGCTGGACTTTTTCTGGTTCGTGGCGGTCTGGGTCCGTTTACCGGTATGGGGAGCAGGGCGGGTGGAAATTCCAGGATGATGATGCATGGATCAGGTCACCAGTCAATGGTTCTGCATTTTAAAAACGAGCTGGGTCGTTTAAAAAAAGCGCAGCCGATTTTGATTGTACAGTTGAATTTTGAACAGTTTATCTCTCCTGTCAGAAGGCAGATCCTGCAGATGGCAATCCTCCTGGTAGTTTTTATCCTGGTAGCTGTCGGCAGTTATCTGTCGCTTCTTACCCTGCGGGGGCTCAAAGGTTCACGTGTTCACCTTGGCAGGGTTGAAAAAGAGTTGCAGCGAAGTGAGCGATTGGCAGCTCTTGGTAAAATGGCGGCTGGTGTGGCCCATGAGTTGCGTAACCCCTTGAGCTCAATAAAAGGGTTGGCAATTCTGCTGAAGTCAAAATTGAT
>JAOZLO010000344.1 GCA_029934775.1 Desulfocapsaceae bacterium | reverse complement strand
TATTATATGGAGTAGTTATGAACCCGGCTGACAGACAAACCGAAATTGTAAATCTCATCAGGCAGCGCAATCGTGTTGCAGTTGACGAACTTGCCTCGTTGCTTAAGATTTCAAAAGAAACCATTCGTCGTGATCTCTCTGAACTTGCCCGAGCGGGTAAAGTTCAGAAATTTCATGGTGGGGCATCTTTGCCAATGATGACAGGAGAGGGACCCTTTCGTTATCGTATGGGTGACAATGCGGTGGCAAAGGCTTCTATTGCTGCTGAAGCAGTGAAACTTTTTGTGCCGGGTGAAACACTCTTAATTGATACCGGCTCAACCACCCTCTATTTTGCTGAAGAGCTGGCAAAAATTTCTAGTTTAACTATTGTTACCAATTCTGCTGAGATTGCTCGGATTGTAAGTTTTGTTCCGTCGCAATCCAGAACGTTCTTGCTCGGTGGTGAGTTTAACGCCGACAACCGACAAACTGTCGGAAGTATGGCTGTGTCGCAGATCCGTTCATTTCGAGCTCATCACGCAGTTTTGACCGTAGGTGCACTGGATGTGCGAACCGGGGTAATGGATTTTTGTATTGAAGAAGCTCAAGTCGCCCGGGCAATGATTGAACAGGCCGAGGCTGTAACTGTTCTTGTTGATAGTTCTAAATTCGGTAGAATCGCATCGTTTGAGGTATGCAGTCTGGATCGAATTACTACTCTGGTGTGTGATCAGCTACCTCCCGATAAAATTCGTACCGCACTGACAGAATCCGGGGTTACTCTTCTTGTTGCTGGGGATTGAAGTTCAGCACTTTAAAAATAGAGCTTCGAGGAGTTTATATTTTTGAAAATGCCCGTATGGTGTTTTGAATTGACCGAATACTCAAATGCTGGTAGTGTTTGGTTATGATTAATATGAAATGTGACAGAAAAATGAAATTGAATGATGTTAAGACAGATAATTCCTCGTTACTGGCCGATGCTGATGTAGCTGTGGTCGGTGGAGGAGTGGTCGGCTGCGCTGTAGCCCGCCGGATGGTACTTGAAGGTGCGTCTGTTGTTTTAATCGAAAAAGCTGCGGATATCCTTGATGGTGCAAGTAAGGGAAACAGTGCAATTCTGCATACCGGTTTTGATGCCCCGGTTGGAACACTTGAGTGGGAATGTGTCCAAAGGGGATATGAAGAATATCTGGAAATTCGTGAAGATATGAATCTACCGCTTCTAAAATCCGGGGCCCTGGTTGCCGCATGGACGGAAGAGGAGGAGGCCCGTTTTTCAGATATATTGAAAAAAGGAACTGAGAATGAAGTGAAAGATTTACATCTTCTGAGTCGATCTGAGACACTTGCTCTTGAGCCAAATCTATCCGGAAATGTTCGGGCAGCTATTGCCGTTCCGCGTGAGTATGTTATGGATCCCTGGTCGACACCGCTGGCGTATTTGATGCAGGCGCTGGAAAATGGAGGTAAGGCTCTTTTTAACGCTGCTGTAACCGGTGGTGAGTTTAATGGAGACAAATGGCTTTTGCGCACTGCAAGGGGAACGGTTCGAGCGCGCTATGTAATCAACTGTGCAGGACTCTACGGTGATATCCTGGACCGTGACCTGCTTGGGTCATCTGAATTTACAATCAAACCACGGAAAGGGCAGTTTGTCGTATTTGATAAGGCTGCCAATAACCTTGTACGTTCAATTATTTTACCTGTACCCACCAAACGCACTAAAGGAATTGTGCTTTTCCCTACTATTTTTGGGAATCTCATGGTTGGTCCGACTGCGGAGGAACAGGACGGAAGAGACGATGCCTCCGTGGCTAAAGACATCTTAAATGAGTTACGCGTGCAGGCGATAAAAAAACTTCCCGGGCTTTCTCATATTCCAGTGACTGCTACGTACGCAGGAATCAGATCAGCCACTGAAAGACCGGAATATCGAATAAGAGAAGATACTGATCGAAACTGGATAACCCTGGGTGGCATACGATCAACGGGGCTGACATCTGCTCTGGGCCTTGCCCGGTATGTGCATGGTCTTCTCATGGAGCAGGGTGCTCATTTCAGTGCAGTAGCCAATCCTTCAATACCGCGTGTTCCAAATCTTGCTGAGCATCTTCCCCGCGATTATGAATCACCAGGATATGGCGAAATTGTTTGTCACTGTGAGATGGTTACTCAGCGTGAGATAAAGGCAGTAATGGAAGATGAACTGATGCCTGCCGGGAGCCTTTCCGGCTTAAAAAGAAGAACCCGGGTGACAATGGGGCGCTGTCAGGGATTTTACTGTTCAGCTCATCTTGCAGAATTAACTGAAGGTAAATTTGCAGAGCCAATCGCTGTCGGAGAAACAGATGAATGATATTCGGAAATACGATATGTGCGATGTGGCTGTAATAGGTGGTGGGCCGGCGGGACTTGCCGCAGCTATAGAGCTGAAAAAAAATGGTATTGAAAAAGTAGTGGTTTTTGACCGTGAAGCAGAGGCAGGTGGAATTCCACGACATTGTGGCCATCCCCCTTTTGGGATATGTGAATATAAACGTGTCCTTACTGGTCCGGCGTACGCAAGACGAATGGTGAAAACAGCAACCGATGCAGGTGTTACAATATTACTGAAGACCACTGTTACTTCACTGGGAAGTGAAGGTGTATTGAGTACTATATCATCTGATGGTCCTGGCAAATTGCAGGCAAAACGTATTCTTCTGGCAACAGGAACTCGAGAGATCCCTCGCTCGGCGAGGATGGTATCAGGACAGAGAGCATTGGGTATCTGTAACACAGGTACATTACAGTCCATGGTCTATCTGAAAAATCGTATTCCTTTCAGGCGTCCGGTTGTGGTCGGGACTGAAATAGTGAGTTTTTCGGCATTATTTACCTGCAGGAAGGCTGGTATTAAACCTGTAGCAATGCTTGAGGAAGAATCGCATACAGCGGTACGGTGGCCCATAAACTACGGAGCAAAGCTCTTTCGTGTTCCTTTGCTGTTACAGACGCATATTGTGAGCATAAACGGCCACGATCGTGTAGAGAGTGTACGCATATGTGACACAAATGGCAACGAGAAAGAGATGAGTTGTGATGGTGTTCTCTTCACGGGGCAATTTACACCGGAGTCAAGCCTGGCCAGGATGAGTCATCTTCAAATTAACCAGATTACGGGTGAGCCCATAGTTGATCAGCATGGCCGCTGTTCAGATCCAAACTATTATGCTGCAGGTAATATTGTATTCAAACCGGTGAAAGTTGCGGGGAAATGCTGGAAGGTGGGGCGCACGACTGCCCGGTGGATAGCAAAAGATCTGGCTGAAAGATAGAGTTAAAAGTTGCCAAATCATCTCAGGCGATTACACTGTTGTCAATCCTGGACCCTTAAGCCTGCCCCACAGGGCATTATGTACGGAGATTCATAATGTTTGACTACACATTTATCCACTGGACGACGTTCCTGTCTGCTGCAGTTTTACTCAATCTTTCACCTGGGCCTGATATGGCTTTTATACTCGGACAAACTGCACATAATGGGCGTCAAGGTGGTTTTGCCGCGATGTTCGGAATATGGACTGGTGCATTTATTCATGTTGTAATGGCCGCTATCGGGCTATCGGCGATACTCGCCACATCAGCAATCGCTTTTTCTTGCGTAAAATGGATTGGGGCGGCCTATCTGGTCTGGCTTGGGATACAGGCAATCATGTCCAGAGACAGCTCTTTTTTGGCAAATGGCAATTCAGAAAAAATAAATAATTACTCAATCTATAAGCAAGGTATTTTCGTTGCATCTCTTAACCCCAAAGTCGCAATTTTTTTCCTGGCGTTTCTTCCGCAATTTGTTGTTGAAGGTGCCGGTCCGGTAAGTGCTCAACTGTTTCTGCATGGATGTTTAATTATTGTTGTGGCGGCCTTGATAGAACCTCCCCTCGTGCTGGCTGGTTCTCGACTGATTTCCTCTCTGAAGAGTAATCGGAAAATTGGATTATGGATGGACAGAAGTCTTGCCTCTCTTTTGATACTTTTAGGAATACGCCTTGCTCTCAGCAAAAAATAATTAAGGCTCCTGACGAATGGAAAATAGAATGAACAATCTTGAGTGGTCTGAATTTCA
>JAOZLO010000343.1 GCA_029934775.1 Desulfocapsaceae bacterium | reverse complement strand
CACACGGCTCCCATTTCTCTCCATGGTTACAAATGGTGCGAGTACAAGCCAGGAGTGCCCACAGGGATTCACTCCATGAAGCAGACCAAGCAAAAAGCTGGACTGAATTGCTGCGAAAAGTATTGTTTCAAGGTCCATTTTTTCCCCTCTGATAAAATCCGGAAAAATAATAACAGTATTTTTTCTGTTGTCAACTAGTTTGGCAATAAAGATGCTTGAAAGTCAAGATAAAATGACGATGGTTGAAGATATACCACTTTGTGGTGATTTTGCTATTGACAGGGATAGTTGAATTGTTTAGGTTGCCCGAACTTTTAAAAGGGCCCCTAAAAATTATACTTTGTCTTTTAGAAAAAAACTTATACACATCACCAGAGGAGCAAAAAAATGTTGTCCCAAATTATTGCCTTAATCTTGTTAGTTCTCGTTAGTTTTCCAGTGTATGTCTCGGCTGTGAGTGAGGAAATTGTTGTATACTCAGCTCGGAAAGAACATTTGATTAAACCTCTGTTTGATAAGTATACGAAAAAAACAGGGGTAAAAATAAAATATATAACCGGTAATGAGGGAGTCTTGCTTGAACGTTTAAAGGCTGAGGATAAAAACACGCCGGCGGACATGCTGATCACTGTTGATGCAGGAAACCTCTGGCATGCTGCTCAGGAGGGTGTTTTGCAGCCGGTAAAATCAGATGTCCTTGAAGCGTCAATCCCTGAAAACCTTCGGGACCCAGACGGCAACTGGTTCGGGCTATCGGTACGGGCTCGAACAATCGTTTACAATACAGAAAAAGTAGATCCGGCGTTGTTAAGCAGCTATAAGGGCCTTTCAGGCGACCAGTGGAAAGGAAAACTCGTTCTACGTACCTCCAGGAAAGTATACAACCAGTCACTGGTCGCATCGCTTATTGCTGAACATGGTGAAGAACAGACCGCACGTATTGTTCAAGGATGGGTAAATAACCTTGCAGCCGCCCCGTTCAGCAATGACACAAAAGCTCTTGAGGCTGTTGCAGCAGGCATAGGGCAGGCCACAATAGTAAATACTTACTACTTCGGCAGACTGATGAAGAAAAAACCTGATCTTCCATTGGCTATTTTCTGGCCAAACCAGAAAGAAGGCGGTGTTCACATGAATGTCTCGGGAGCCGGAATAACCAAACATGCGGACAATAGAGATGGAGCGGTGAAACTGCTTGAATGGCTGGCAGGAGAAGAAGCGCAATCACAATTTGCCGCATTGAACATGGAATACCCTGTGAATCAAGTCATTCCTCCAGCTCCAATTGTCGCAGCGTGGGGGACATTTGAAGGGAGTCCTTTGAATGTTGCACTCTATGGCAAACTTCAGACAGATGCTATTAAACTGATGGATAGAGCCGGTTACAAGTAAGTCTTGACTGTATGACATCAATGATATTCAACAACTGCAAAAGGGACCCCTGGCGATATATTGTCTGGGTCCTTGCTGCTTTTGTCATCATTCCACTTGCAACCATCTTCAGTTCTTTTCTTACGCCGGAAAAGGAGATATGGGAGCATCTTGCAACGACTCTACTTCCAGAACTGCTTACCAACACATTTATACTTGTTACAGGTGTTGCCAGTTTTACTGTGGTATTGGGAGTTTCTTTAGGTTGGTTTACAGGGGCATGTGATTTCCCTGGTCGTCGTTTTTTCTCATGGTCTCTTGCGTTACCCATGGCACTTCCAGCCTATGTCATGGCATTTATTTTCCTGGGTTTGATGGATTTTTCCGGCCCGCTACAGCGTCTGATCAGAACAGTGCCCGGGCTGGAAAATCAGATGATCGAGGTACGCACCGCTCCCTTTGTGATAATCGTCATCGGTTTGACGCTTTACCCCTACGTTTATCTCTTGAGCCGCGCCTCTTTCATGAATCAGGGACGGGCAATACTTGAAGCATCACGTACCCTTGGTATGAGTCCATCACGAGCATTTTTCAAAGTTGCTCTACCCATTTCCAGGCCCTGGATCGTGAGTGGTCTTGCACTTGTCTTAATGGAGACCCTTGCAGATTTCGGTGCAGTTTCCATCTTCAATTACAATACCTTGACAACAGCCATATATAAGTCCTGGTTCGGGTTTTTTTCCCTGAAAGCGGCGGCTCAGCTGTCATCTCTTCTTGTGTTTTTCGCTTTAGCACTTGTCATGATAGAAGGACTGTACAGGTCACGCATGAGATATTTCGACACTTCACGCGGAGGGCCCGTCCATTCACGGTTGCAACTTCGAAGTTGGAAGGGTGTGGCTGTTACTACCTATTGTTCAATGGTTTTGACTATTGCCTTTATTGTTCCGCTTGTCCAGCTTATCGTCTGGAGCCTTGAAGTCATACAGTCTGGTGAATCGGTAAATTATTTCAATTATATCCTTAAAACCCTGATCCTTGGTGCTGCGGCCGCAGCACTCATCTGTTTTGTGTCTATACTGCTTGCCTATGCTCGAAGACGAGACTCTTCAAAAATCAACCGGTTTCTCTGCAGGATTGCAACAATCGGTTACGCCCTTCCGGGGACCGTTCTGGCTGTCGGGATTGTAATACCGGTTGTCTGGGGAGATAACTTTGTCCAGAAAACAATTTCCTTTCTTTTCAATGTTGAACCAGGACCGATTTTGCAGGGTACGGTTGTCGTTATGCTGGGAGCCTACCTGGTCAGGTTTCTTGCGGTAGGTTTTGGATCCATTGACAGTGCAATGCAGAATATCAAACCAAGTCTGGATGAAGCTGCCGCAATTCTAGGCAAGAGAGGCAGAGAAACACTTTGGGAAATTCATTTTCCTCTTCTTCAAAAAGGGTTGCTGACTGCATTGGTGCTCACTCTCGTTGATGTTATAAAAGAGATGCCGATAACCCTTATGACCCGACCATTCGGCTGGGATACCCTCGCGGTAAAAATATACGAACTGACAAGCGAAGGCGAATGGATGCGTGCAGCGCTCCCGGGACTCTATCTGGTAATCGCCGGAATGATCCCTGTGTTCATACTGATCAGAAAAATGGAGAAATAAGAGATGCAACTTGATAATCCACTGCTCAAAGTCAATGATATATATAAATCATTTGATCGCGACGATGTTATAAAAGGAGTTTCCCTTGAACTTAATGAGGGTGAAATCGGCTGTCTGCTCGGGCCCAGCGGTTGTGGTAAAACAACACTGCTGAGAATTATTGCAGGATTTGAGATTGTTCAAAGAGGAGAGGTGATTATCGCAGGTCAACAGGTCTCTTCAGAATCGAAGATGGTGCCGCCGGAACAGAGAAACATCGGAATGGTGTTTCAGGACTATGCACTTTTCCCGCACCTCTCTGTAATTGAAAATATAGCGTTTGGAATCAATAAAGGCGATCGCAGGGCAAGAAGGAAAACAGTTGATCATCTCCTGGAACTTGTAGGACTCGAAGATGCTGACAAAGCTTACCCACACGAATTATCCGGTGGGCAGCAGCAGCGTGTCGCTCTTGCCAGGGCACTTGCCCCCGAGCCGAAGCTCTTGCTGCTGGATGAGCCATTCTCCAATCTTGATGTTACACTGAGAGACAAACTCACGGTAGAGGTAAGAGATATCTTGAAGACTTCTGGAATTACAGCACTGATGGTCACTCATAATCAATTTGAGGCTTTTTCGGTTGCAGACTCGGTGGGTGTGATATTCAGCGGTTCTATCTGCCAGTGGGATAGCGCTTATAATATCTACCATAACCCTGGAACGCTTGAAGTCGCCAGGTTTGTAGGCGATGGTGCAATAATCAGAGGCGTGGTCACCGGACCAAACCAGGTATCTTGTGGTCTTGGTGAACTCAGTGGGAATTTGTCATTACCTTGTGACAGTGGATGTCATGTTGATCTTTTGGTGCGACCTGAAGATGTACTGCATGATGATCATTCAGAAGTTGGTGCCCAGGTTGTTCATAAATCGTTCAGGGGGCCAAATATCCTTTACAAGCTTGAACTTTCTACCTCTGAAATTTGCCTGGCACTCGTTTCGAGTCATCATAATCATCAATTGGGTGAAAAGATTGGAATCGTACCTGAAGTTGAAAATTTGGTTGTCTTTCCATCGACTGACA
>JAOZLO010000342.1 GCA_029934775.1 Desulfocapsaceae bacterium | reverse complement strand
GTGATCTTTTCCCACCATGTGGCAACCTGACAATGTTTCAATCCACGCCCCCGTGAAGGGGCGACTCATGTAGGTTTTCTTACCCTTACATTTAAAGAGTTTCAATCCACGCCCCCGTGAAGGGGCGACTGTCAATCCGTAACCTATTGGCAGGATTGAGTTAATTTTAATAGTTTTGCGAACCTCAGTATATAACGAAGTTCATCTTTTCTTTAAATGCCCGAATAAGGATAAAACGTTCTTGTATCTCAGGTTTGCGAACCTACAGGGTTTTTCTGCTTGACAGGGGTTCGCGAAACACTGTTTTAAATAATTAATGGCCCCTCTTGATCGATAGCTTTTTTTGCTCCTACATGCTCCACTTTATGTTGCCAGTTGGAACCTAAAAAATAAAATCGCAGACTGTCAGAACCTTCTTCGATTTCATCTATCAGTTTTTGTCGCATCATTGTCCATTGAGCCGGATCAACTATGCATTCAAATACGGAATATTGTACACGTTGACCATAATTTTTGCATACTTTTGCCACTCGCCGTAACCTCCTGGCTCCGCCTTCTTCACTTGTCTTGACATCATAGCTGACCAAAACAAACATGCATTACCTCCAAATGACAGGGGGATATCCATCGATATCTTTCCGCAGAAATCGGGCTAAAAGAAGAGCCTGTGTGTGGAAAAATAATCCTATGGGCATCTTCTTTTCTAGAAAAGTGTGTTGCATTATGTCTTGCTTACGCTTCTGGTAACTGACCAGCAGGGTCTTTCTGGCCTCCTCTTTCATTCGGACTCCGCCAGCTTCGCTGATGATAAAATCTTTTTTCTGCAGCTGACCCAGATTAACCAGTGATAAGGCAAGACGATCGGCCATGGGGCGAAACTCCTCCATAAGGTCGAGAGCCAGGCCGGGACGTCCAGGCCGATCACGATGCAGAAAACCTACCGCCGGATCAAGACCTGTGCATTCCAGTGCAGAGCGAACATCATGTAAAAGAAGGGTATACAGGAAAGATAACAGGCAGTTCATTCTGTCCAGAGGAGGTCGTCGGTTCCGTTGGTGAAAGAAAAAATCTTCTTTACTGCGGATCACAAGATGATCAAAAACATCAAAATAGACATGGGCGGCATCGCCTTCCACGCCACGAACGGCGTCAAGGTCAAGTTCATTTTGCAGTTGCCGTAAGGTGGTTGTCAATCGTTTGATCGCTGCTTCAATGGCCTGGCAATCAACTTTATCTCCGTGGTCTCGCAAAACCCGTTGCAAGACAGTTCTGCAGTTTGCGACCTTTCCGGTAATAAAGGCTTTGCCCATTTGTGCCGAAAAATCATAATTGTCTGCACATCTGTATTGCTCCCGACGTAGCAAAACATTACCCGACACCGGCCCAAGCACTCTGGCTAGAAAGCGGCCGTTTTCAGTAAGAAAAGAAATAGAAACATCTCGTTCACCGCAAAACCCCATGAGAAACGGGCTGCATCCCACATTACCGAAACAGACAATGCCATCCAGAGTATGTATCGGAATACGCAACTTGACTTCTTTCTCAATGCGCACAGCCACGGTTTCGCCATCTTTGGCAAGATAAGCCCCCTGGGTGGTTACAAACAGAGTATTCAGATGTTTTTTCATGATGACACTATGTTCTCCATGTATTTTGCAACTTTCTTTTTCTTTCCTGTTATTTTGGGTAAACAGGTTTCTATAAACGAACAACTCTCGCATCCGCGGTTGTATCTTGGTGGTGGTGTAGTCCTGTCGTTGATCAGGTCGTGGAGTTGGTCGGCAGTTTTTGAGGTTGTTTCTCGAAGGGATTGATCAAAAACAATCTCAACCCGTCGTTTTTTCTTCCCATAGTAGAGTGCTCCGGCAGAAACCTCGATATTCAGCATCTCTTCCAGGCATAAAGCCTGAGCACAGAGCTGAACCCGGTCGGAGTCATCTTTTTTGGGACGGCCACGTTTATATTCGATAGGAAACGGTAGCCAGCGTTTATTGTCCTGCAAATGAAATTCGACAATATCTGCCCGTCCAATCAGGCCGAGTTGGAGTGAACGGACAGGTACATCAAATTCGATCTTGATAGTTCGCCGTGACTCTTTGGCCGCTGTATGAACCCGTTCATGGAGAATACGGCCCTCGGCAGTCAGCCGATTTTCTGTCCACTGCTGCTCAACATGGATGAGGGCACACTGCCGCGGACAGAAAAGCAGGTGCTGCAGAGCCGAAATCATGAGAAGGTCATCTTCACCGTACATAGTTTTTCCACCTCTATTCTTTAGAGAGCAGGTTAACAATAAGCCGGATCAGTAAATCCTTTTGCCCAGGATCACTTGCCGCGGTCAGCAGGGTCAATGCAACCAGTGCTTTATTATCAAATTTTTTTGTTTCGAGCAGTCCGTTCATTTGCAGAAATAACAGGAAGAGAAAGGAACCTATTCGTTTATTGCCGTCGGTGAAAGGATGGTCTTTTATCACAAAATAGAGTAAATTTGCCGCCTTTTCTTCAATACTTGGATAGAGATCATGGCCACCAAATGACTGGTGGATTGCACCGATGATTCCGGCAAGGCCATCACTACGCTCATTACCGAAGATATCTGTTGACTCCCCTTTTGCACCCAGGTCCTGTTTTAATGAGGTGATGGCCAATCGCACTTTGTCAATTTCAAGAATTGTGGTTGTGACTTGTCCGATTTTTGCGGCAGGGAAATTATCTTCGTCGTACTGCAGCAAGAGTTGCCAGGTTCTTGCGTAGCGGTTGACGATACCAAGCACCAGGCGGCCTTCATCGTTGATTAGATCGTGGCTATCCAAGGTGTTGGACAGTAAAGCCAATACCTGCTGTGCTTCTTTTATCCCAGTTTCTGCCAGACGACGTTGATTTAAGGTATATCCTTTTACAAGATGATCTTTTAGAATTGTTGTTGCCCAGATACGGAATCGGGTGCCGTGCTCTGATTTTACTCGATAACCAACGGATATGATGACATCAAGATTGTAGAAATTTGTCAGGTATTTTTTACCGTCGTCCGCAGTTGTCCGGAATTTCCGGACAACTGCTTTTTCATCGAGTTCATTTTCTTTAAACACATTCTGAATATGTTCAGAAACCGTACGCTTGTTTCGTTGGAATAAGTTCGTCATTTGTGTCTGATTCAACCAGACAGTATCATCTGAAAGGTGGACATCCACAGCTTCATGTCCGTCCTCAGAATGATACAAAATAATATCGCCACGATCGGGTTCCATTGTTTTGATGTTCTCTTTTCTCATTTTTTTGGCTCTCGATTCCGCTGCTTTTTTCTGGTTTCTTCCACAAGAGATATTGACCCCTGCCATGCTTGCATGCAAAATGCCGCAAAAGGTTTCAGTTTTTCCGGTTTTGGTAATATCTCATTACCTACCCGTATTTGTCCCACATCAAAATGATATGCCGAGAGTGTATCGATGTACTGTTTACGCTCTTCCCGAGGAATGATGATTGGTGGTAAGCCGGATTTAAGGACCGGGAGATTGGCGATCAACCGTGCCATACGGCCATTACCATCAAAAAAGGGATGAATACGAACAAAGGCGACATGAAGTTGTACGTAAGCAGTCAGAGCCTGTTGTGTATTTCCCGGCTCTATTGTCTGGTCAATTTCACGATACAACGCAAACCATCCCTCCATCAGTTGCGGGATATCATTGGGCCAGCCATATTCAAAAATTATCTGTTTCCCGTTAACTACGTTTACGCTGGAGTTGGGTTCCTTTTTCCATCCGCCAACAGGTTTGTAGATATCGAAGATCGCTTCTGTCTGCACAGCTTTATGCAGAGTGAACAGATCAGTTTCGGAAAATTCGTGTCCTTTTTGCAGATAATCATAAAGCAGATCGATGGCCCTGGCATGGCCTACTACCTCTTGGTGATCTTTAAGGGGTTTGCCGGAGATGGTCAACCCTTCCTGCAGGACAAAGGCAGTTTCACCTAAGGTCAGGGTATTGCCTTCAATTGCTGTGGAGGTATGGGTCCACAGATTGCGAAGTTGGGTTAGCAGGGATTTTCTGAGATCTTTGTCTAGATCGTCGAGGAATTTGAACATGTTGTTATTTATT
>JAOZLO010000341.1 GCA_029934775.1 Desulfocapsaceae bacterium | reverse complement strand
CATCGAATTAAAAAGGGTACCAATATACCTACCTTTGTCCTTGAGTTTCTTCTTGCCAGGTATTGCGCCAGCGATGAACCGGCAGAAATTCAAGCTGGAATGGAAGCAGTACTGGAGACCTTACAGGAAAATTATGTTCGACCTGATGAAGCCAATGCAGCCCAATCAAAAGTAGCACTCAAAGGGAAACATCGCTTTATCGATAAGGTGCATGTTCGTTATGTTGAAAAAGAAAAGCGCCATTGGGCATCACTTGAAAATTTTAATTCTCAGCGTATAGCCATAGGAGAGAAATTTTATCGGGATATTGATCGTCTACTTGAAGGAGGGATATGGGCTGAAGTAACTCTGGCCTATAATGATCTGGAGCAGGATAACTATGCATTTCTTGTTGAAGATTTGCGTCCTATCCAGCTCAGTCGCTTTGATTTTGAGGGATATGGAGAAGGGCGTAAAGAGTTCAGTCGTGATGAGTGGCTGGATGTCATCCTCCGCTCTGTAGGCCTGGAACCCTCAAAACTCAAACAACAACGATTGAAGTATCATTATGTCGCAAGATTGGCTTCCCTGGTGGAGTCTAATTACAATTTCATAGAACTTGGCCCCAGGGGACCCGGGAAGTCATATTTCTTTAGTGAGTTTTCCCCCTATTCAACTTTGATTAGTGGTGGACAGGCGACTAAAGCAGCACTGTTTTACAATAATCAACGAAGGAAAATTGGTCTGGTTGGCTTTTGGGATACAGTAGCTTTTGATGAGGTCGGGGGAGTAAAGATTCGTGATCAGGATACCATTCAGATCATGAAAGATTATCTGGCAAATGGCCGTTTTTCACGTGGTGTTGAGGTCATTGCCGATGCAAGTATGGCATTTGTCGGAAATATAGATCAATCTGTTGCCCAGCTTGTTCATTCTACTGATCATGATCTGTTTCTGCCATTACCAAAAGAGTTTGATCTTGCCATTCAAGATCGGTTGTATTGCTATTTGCCTGGTTGGGAAATCCCAAAGAACAGTAGTGCTTATTTGACAAATAATTATGGGTTTATCACCGATTATCTCGCAGAAGCATTTCACTATCAGCTCAAGCATTCTAACCGTTATGAAGAGGTGAACAGACGAATTCGTTTAGGTGCAGCAGTTGAAGGCCGTGATGAAATGGCCATTAAAAAAACTGTTTGTGCGTTCTTGAAAATCCTTCATCCTGCAGCAGAACCCTCTGATTTAGAATTTGAAGAGTATGTAGCTTATGCAGTTGAGGTACGACGCAGGGTAAAAGAGCAGATGAACAAACGTAAACCAGATGATGAATTTGCGCTTATTGATCTTTCTTATTTTACAGCGGACGGTGAAGAGGTGATTGTCTACTGCCCTGAATCAAAAGGGGTCGCAGCAACACAGACACCTGATCGTAAAGATTTATTTGGGGAAAAACTTGAACAGGAGAAAACGGGTAAATCTGGTAATCAAAAGAAAAAGAAGAGTAGCCCTGCAGAACCTGTTGTTGAAGAAGATAAACCTGATGAAACACAATCAGAAACAATAAAGAAGGAAAATACAGAAGAGCCTGTTGAGCCAGAACTTAAGGAACAACATTTCACAGTTTTTTATAATGACACCGGGTTCAGCTATGAATCTATAATAGGCCCTTATCTACAAGGGGCTAAACAAATTGTGCTAGAGGACCCATTTATCAGAGCAACCCATCAGGTGCAGAATTTTGTTCGTTTCTGTGAGATGGTGGTAAGAGACTCTTCAATTGCTAAAGTCGAACTCACCACAAGCTATGATGATCATACAAACATGGCTGATTTGCATGACAAACTGGAAGATGTAAAACAAAGCATGTTAGAGCAGGATGTAGAGCTCGAAATCCATTTGAACCCCAATTTGCATGATCGCGAAATACGATTGGATAATGGCTGGGTCATTAAAATTGGCCGTGGGTTGGATTTTTTCCAACGTCCAACTAGCTGGTTTGAGCTTGGCGTTAATGATCTTTCTTTGAGGAAATGCTTGGAGACTAAGATCGATATTTTTCGTGGATAATCGCAAAGAGAAATTAATGAACAAAAAAGAACTTATAAATCAAATCGCAGATTCAGCAGATATCAATTAAAAACAGCAGGAAATGCGCTACAAACATTTATGATGGCAGTCACAGACACCCTGCAGAAAGGTGATAAGCTGACCTTGATTGGCCTTGGTACAATCTCTGTTTCGAAGAGAGTGCTGCACGGGATGAAATGTTTTTTACTGTTTCGTATCGCAATGATATTCAGTTGTTAATCATTGTTGGTGCCGGAGTGAACAATTGTTGTATCAAAACTGTTAACCTTTAAGAATCGAAAATATGCGCATTAAAGGGAAAATAACCACATGGAATGATGAGAAAGGATTTGGGTTTATCACGCCTAACGCCGGTGGTAAACAGGTTTTCATTCATATCTCGGCGTTTAGTAATCACAATCGTCATCCTGTGGTCAATCAGGTAGTTTCATATATCTTATCTGCTGACAAGCAAGGCCGGCCACGTGCTGAGAAGGCCACATTAGCTGGAGGTAACCTACGGAAAAAAGAACACCGAAGTAACGGGGCTCTATCAATTTTGGGTTCTGGTTTCTTTCTTGTTATTGTCGGTTTTTCCGTTCTTGCAGGAAAAATACCAGTCTTAATTCTCGCTCTGTATTTGGTTGCGAGCTTACTTACTTTTTTCGTGTATGCCATGGATAAATCGGCAGCTCAAAAGGGTGCCTGGCGGACAAACGAAAGCATCCTTCATTTACTATCGTTGACTGGGGGATGGCCAGGAGCGCTTATCGCCCAACAAAAACTACGTCATAAATCCCAAAAACAATCTTTTCGGTTTGTTTTCTGGTGCACAGTTTTGTTGAATTCCAGTGTGTTCATATGGTTACTCACGCCAGATGGAGCAATTACATTGCAGTCATTTATTACCAGCGTATTGTAAATGTTCAGAACAGCCATCCGCCCAACCACTGTCACATATTAGGACATGCTCCGGTATTAGACCCCAAAGCTATTAGCAAAAGCAGTGAACCCGGGGAAACTTATTCCAATTCACTCCTTCGAACCAGGTCTTTACCAGAAATATTTTGATAATGTTGAAACACAAAATGATGGAGAATGGTGGACAGTATGAGTAAGAGTGTCATGAAACAGATAATAGATTATTTCAGCGGTCCACCTCTGAGTAAACAGGGGGTAAATCATAAACATTTATGGCTGGAATACTTACAAACAGGAAATTTGCCGTTTACTCCAAAAGAATTACACAGGGCCATCCAGGACATAGTCGATAAGCCCGAAAATAGGCCGAAAGGAGAAAAACTTCTTCATTTCCGCAAGAGATACAACTTTACATTGAAAGAGGATAAAACTCCTTACCGTCCAGAAGAAGCACTTGAGCGTTTTGTGATAGCTTCTAATGGAGATAGGTTTTTTAACCAGGTTCCTGTTGGTGGTGGAAAAGAGTCCATTGACATTGTTATTCGCCACGGCACTGATTCCGTTGAGTTTGTCGAATTGAAACCCTGGAATAGTAACGACTCACCGTTATATGCAATTATTGAGGGATTGAAAAACCTCATAGAGTACCGGGTAATCGTTGAACGGCAGATTAAAGAATTTGAGCGTCCCTGGAAGGTAAATATCAGTCTGTTGGCGCCAAGAGGATATTACAGGAATTTTCTTCTTCTGGATGATTCAGATGCAGGGATACATGAGAATATTCTCAGGGCAACGGAGCTGCTCGATGGGTTGGCGGAGGAGTTTGATACCAGGCTCTCTATTTTCTCACTTGTTCTTACTGCCGATAGTTTCAATCAGGCTTGCTCTCGTATTTATGATCGACAGGGGTTGGTGGGGCAACAGATTGCCAGTGTAACTGAAGATGATAATATCAATTCTTTAGAATACTCAAATTGGGCTGAACTGGTTTCGTCATCCCTGTTATAGTGATTGTGTGTTATATTCTATTTCAGTGACATAGTAACCAGCAAAGGAGAATATTTATGAAAATATTGATACTAATAATCGCTATGCTGCGGACTTCATGGGCTTATGCTGATCCAGATTGGAATAGAGGAA
>JAOZLO010000340.1 GCA_029934775.1 Desulfocapsaceae bacterium | reverse complement strand
AATTTCCGAACAAAGGAGCAATCCGGTAGTAAAGCTGATCATTAGCTAAAGCGTTCATCGGGTAAACTAATAGTGCACGAACACCTGGCTCTTCGGGGTGAGGATCATTTAACAATTTATGTGCAATTGGATACAAAAAACATTCTGTTTTACCACTGCCTGTACCAGTAGCAACCAGTAAACTTTCATTGTTTATACATGCAGCAATTAAAGCTTTTTCTTGATGTAAGTGTAGCGGTCTATTTAAAATATCGTCAGGAAGATTTTGGAACTCATCATGGAGAAATCCACCATTTTGTGTAAGAAGCTTGGCAAGTGATTCTCCTTTTTCGAAATCTGGTAATCCTTCGACAAATGGCCCTTTGACAAGAGGCTGACTGGCAACCAGTTTTTGGATTTCTCGGCGTAATTCAGGATATCTTCTACTAACAGGTAAAGTAGTTGTTACATATCGCTTGAGAGTTGATTTTAAATTTTCAACTAAAACAAGCGGGTTAGTTTCTGACATAAATTCTCCGTGTTGATCTTGGAGCTGATTGTGTGTTGGGATTTGTGACTATTCGTCTTGTTGTATCAATATCTGCAGTAAAAATTAATTCCCAGAGCATTAAATAAAATGCAAATACATCTTCACCTATGAAAATTAGGTAGCCAAGATGGTTTTGGATATGATTGCCACTTAAATTACACTTGTGCTTAATGTCCTGCAGGAATGCATACAATGCTCCTTCACCACCACGATGTACTTCAGCCCGACACACCTGAGCCAACAACGAAAGGAAATGGATGATTTTCTGCTGGTGTTCCTGTTGTACAACAGTTTCTTCATTCAGGAACATTTCGTCCTGTTGTTCAGTGAATAATCCAAGATCAATATGATCAACTAAATGGTCATATCTCTCACTATTGATAAAAGAAGATAATTTACTACCAGTCATTTGCTGTATTAACCCCAGCATTCGTCCCCGCCTCCCTGATTCAACACTAAGGCTTCGAGTATAACGTTTAACTAGTCTTCTTACAGCATAGCGGTAATGGAGTGGGCTCAGAAAAGTGCCCGCTGCTGGTAACCAGTCATCGTCAAGAAGTTCATAGCCATCTCCTGACATTCCAGCAAATGCCTCTTTATACTTATCCATGACAAAATCATTCGGTACAGCACCTGCTTGCACTCGCGCAGCATTTTCAAACCCAACTAATACTGAAAGATCAATTTCGTTGTTTTCAAAGAGAGCCGAAATATCACCCATTTTAGGAAAAAAGTTCATACATGCCAACATACTTGTGTTGTTGGGTTTAACGTTCAATACCGAACGTTCGAAACAGTACATATTTAGCAAGGTGCCACTTAATAAACTAGTTGGCACATGTCCTTCTGCAATGGCCTCGTCCGGCCACTCCGTAGATACCCGCAGTAAAGAAGACCACAATAATGAATCATTAATTTTCCGAAAATACCTAATACAGATATTGAGCCAATATGGTTTTAGCCATGACACATTCCTCCAGCATTCTTGACCATATCTGATCATCAATGCATCGTGTATATTAGAGAATAGTACCTCCAGTTCATTAATGGTTGTTTGTTCTTCGAATGCTTGAAACACTTCATTTGGTTTTGTGGCGAACTGCTCCTCTGATTTGAGTAAGCTGTCAGCTATAATTTCATTGTTTGCATTTGTTGTTATACGCCATATTGAGCCTACTTTTATATAAAAATAAAGGAGCCAGAAACCTGGAGGCCAGCCTTTCTCAGGTATTATTAACTCCAACTTATTCTGTGAAAAAAATGTTGATTTGAAATTGATACCCGGCATTAATTCATCCCGTTTGGGGCCGGTGTTTTCATCACGTTCAAATTCAGCAGAAAAGTGATCTCCTGTGATTAAGTTTTTTGCGGTAACCCTAAACCCATTGATATGATCCAAAGAGGAAAAACTTATTGTACGGACACCGAGCCCAGATTCTACTTTATAATCTTCTATAGTCGATGGAGTAACCAGTTCGACTAATGGCACTTCTTCATTGGTTTCTTTATCAATCAACAACAATGTACTGTTTCCTGCTGTTGCATATTCTAGAAGGCTTGCGAGTGGAATTATTTTGGAGCCAACCCTGGAAAAATCTACTTTAGAATTAAACTTTCCAAGCATTAAAATCGATGGATTTGATGCATAAATCTGCAGGTTTTTTCGTGCTGTTCTATTTACAGATAACCGCATGCCAAGTCGTAAACTTCTTTCCTCCATAGTTCCTTGTAGAAAGGTCTGCAGATTTAAAAATATTCCTGGCACTGTCCAAGTAAAATGGCGTTCTATTCGACCATCTTTAAAATACATTTTAAACAATCGCCGCGTTGCATCCTGGTAAGTGACAATGTGTCTATCTGTATCCACCTTTACATTTTCACTCCGGTCATGGTCCAAATTTTCTGGCATTTTATCACAGTAAAACACTACCCGCTTTTCAACAGAACGTAGACCATTCCAGAGGATAACAGATTGGCGCGATATCACTCGTTTACTATCTTTCCTTGATATTTCAGATACAAACCGAGCCACACCAGATTTCCAACTCTTTAGATAAGGCATTAGGTCAATAGTTACCTTGTTGGATTCTTCTACTAAGAAAGAAATCTCGATTTGTTCTCCTAATGTCTCAGATTTTAAAAGAAGTACATACTCTCTTGTTATTTCCAAGAACTCATCAGGAAGATATATATCGACCCCTAGTAGCCATGACGAAATAAATTCATTCCCTTTTATGCCATGGACTGCATCATTAGTAAATTGCATGACAGGAATGTCATCGGCCTTAAACGATAGGGATACAGGACCTCTCTTGAGCTCATATCTTCCCCCTGGGTTTAACGAAATATGTTTGGCATAAAGACTAAGTTCTTCAGAAAACAGCTCTGTTTGTTCGTCTTGCACTGGCATGAAACGCAAAATAAGCAAATAATCACCAGGTTTTAATAATATTTCCTTGTCGGTTAAGCTGGCATTTTGAAGTAATTTTCCCGTTTCTTTTGAAAATATTAATAGCCGGTTGGGTTGTTGATCTTCCCAAAGCTGAAACTCCCACTGGTTACCTGTCAGGGATTGAACTTTTGCTTTTTGGACAAGCGAATCACTAAATGGAATAAAGCTCTCTTGCATTGCTGAATTATAACAAGAAGTCTCTCCGTCTATTTTTATAGTCCAAGAACTGTCACTACCGGGCAGTAGCAAGCCATATTCAAGATCTTTTATTAGAATTTGAGGAATGCTGACTTTTTTTGTTTTTCTACTCGGGCCATTAATGATGACTTTAGCGATTTCTTGTTCTACCAACGGCAAATTACTATAGTCATTGATTGGCTGGGAATTAAACAAGCGTAAAAATACAGAGGAGTAGTAGCATCCCTCGTCATTTACTATTGCTTCTCTTGCAACCTTAGGAAAAGGATTTTTAAGACGATGGATAAGAGATTGCTGCCACGTTCCAAGAGCTTCAATGTCTTCTTCTTCTGGAAGACCAACCTGAGAGGCTAAGTTAAGAGCTTTCTCTGCAAATCTGTCTGCATATCTCAAGGGCAAGCCTGCCTGCCTCAGATATTCTTGCACCATATAGTGAGTGCCAGATAAACGTGAAGAAACTGGTAGTCCGAGCAGGAGGCAGGCGTGACGAAAACTTTTCCATAATTTTACTTTTTCCCTTTCGGACAAACTAACCCCAATAATCTTTTTAATTATCGGATATACCGCGAAATGTCCGGTAGCACCAAAATCATGGAGTAAACTCTTAACTAGTAAAGTGCTAAGCAACGCTGAATAAACATATGAATTTTCAGTGTATGTTTTTACAGGATCATAAGTACTTTGGATATATTTAATCAACTCCCGCTCAGTTTCCTCTGTGAGATAATCAGCAAACATCCCAAGAAATGGATCATTGTTATTCTTAATCTCATGCTGAAGAACCCGCTCGGGTTCTTCGAAGAGTTCTTTTGGCAGGATTGGCATGTTCATACCTCAGACTAGAATTGAATGACAATTCACTTATTATACATGCTCAGCAGAGATCAACAATAGGTACATATACCTAAAAGCATCAGAAAATTGGCTTTTCCTCA
>JAOZLO010000339.1 GCA_029934775.1 Desulfocapsaceae bacterium | reverse complement strand
TGCCGTATCATAACATCGCGGCAAACAAATATTACAAGTTAGGTGAGATTTACGATTCGGAGGATTTTGCTGAGCCGACTGAAGAAGATACGAGTCGTGTTATTGCAAAATTTGCAGATTTGGGTCTTGAGGTGGAGGTCGGTGGGTAAATCTTTTCCACATTGATTTATGACCTTTTCTGTCACCGGAAGCAGTGAACGCTTTAAATAATTATACAATAATACCTATTAATGACAGTATTTATAGATAAAATACAATTCTTCACATGAATTATTTTCTATTTAATGTAATATACATATAATTTATCTGAGAAGGGATAATTATGAGAGAACAGTCATCAACTACACACCTGGATGAAGTTGATTTAAGCATATTGTGGCAGCTTCAACAGGATGGCCGGATCAGTATTAGTGAATTAGCCCGTCGAATCGGTTTGTCCCAACCGGCAACCCATACTCGCTTGAAGCGACTGGAAACGTATAATATTATTCGTCGACACGTTTCTCTATTGGATCGCGATCAATTAGGGTTAGATCTACTTTGCTTTTTTCAGGTTCGTTTACAAGCGCACTCCGAGGAAGCACTGATTCGTTTTGAGGAGGCAGTCCTGGCGTTACCGGCTATTTTGGAATGCCATTATTTAACAGGTGAATTTGATTATCTGCTTAAGGCGGTATTCCGAAATCGCCAGGAACTTGAGCATTTTGACAGGCGTACCCTCACGCCACTACCCGATGTGGTTCACGTCATAACCAGCGTCGTCTTGTCGGAAGTTAAATCAACAACTGTACTACCTTTGCCGGGTGATTACGCTCAGTAACAGCACCCGACACTACCAATCACAGGATACAATATGACAAATCATCAAATTCTGGCAGGAACCCAATGTATTTGGGCCGGCGAAGAAGAATATTTAATGCAAGGCGCCACCCAGGTCCCCGTTGTACACAGTGTTTCTTATGGATACAAGGATGTGGATGAATGGATGCAGGTTGCCCTGGGACAGAAGGCAGGTCATATTTACAGCCGTGCTACCAACCCAACCGTCCACGCTTTTGAAGAAAAGATTCGCCAGCTTGAAGGTGCAGAGGCAGCAACCAGCGCGTCAACAGGAATGGGCATTATAAGCAGTACCCTCTTTGCACTGCTCTCCCCAGGTGACAGGGTCGTTTCTGTTAAAGACACGTATGGGGGTACCAACCTGATCTTCACAGAATTCCTACCGCGATTCAATATCGAGGTGACTCTCTGTGACACAACCGACCATGAAGCCATCGAAAACGAAGTGGCTAAAGGCTGCCAGGTTCTTTACCTCGAAAGTCCCACCAATCCAACTGTCAAAGTGGTTGATTTGGCCCGATTAGCTGCCGCCGGAAGCAAAGCTGGCGCTATTGTCATTGCCGACAATACATTTGCAACCCCCATCAATCAGAAACCACTCTCATTAGGCGTTGATTTGGTACTGCATAGCGCAACCAAATTCCTGGGAGGGCATGCAGATGCACTTGGCGGAGTCATCTGTGGGCAAAAGTCACTTATTAAGCAAATTTTTCATTTCCGAGAAATCAATGGAGCTACCTTGCATCCAATGGCGGCGTATTTCCTCTTGCGAGGGATGAAGACGCTCCACCTGCGCATCCGCCAGCAAAATGAAAGTGCTTTGAATATTGCCAGGTTTTTAGAATCTCATCCAGCAGTAGGTGATGTCCGCTATCCTGGATTAACTTCAGATGAAGGTCATAGAATTGCACAACAGCAGATGCACGGTTTTGGCGGAATGCTTGGTTTCACCTTGAAGGAAAATAGTTTTGACGCTGTTCGTCGATTTTTACCCCGTCTCCGTTACGCGCACGCCGCAGCTAACCTCGGGTCGGTTGAAACAATCGTTGGCCCGCCTGCCACGACCAGCCATGTCGAGTGCAGCGCTGAAGAACGTGCAGCAATGGGTATCCCGGAAAGCCTCATCCGCTACTCTACAGGCATTGAAGACGTGGCCGACCTGATCGCTGATTTAAAGCAGGCGCTCACAATTTTCTAGAAAGAACAGAATGCCCTACGGGCAGGCATAAAGGATTAAGTGCTTAGAGGGCAAACAGCCTTCAGCCTGTCTTTTGCTGATGGAAAAATTTCTGTGTGCATTGATCCAGACGCTGATACACTCAACCTGGTAGAACAGATCATCAACATGATGAATCATTACAATATGTAGAGAATCTACAACAAATTGATAGTAGGGTAAGATTGGAAATCCCCAAAGGTTTAAATCAGACCTTAAAAACAAAATTTGAAATCAAAAAGGAGAACCATATTGGACAAAATCCCAACCCATGGCGAGCGCCGGGGTGTACTTGTCGCTCATTTTGGTGTTGCTGTAGAGGTACTCTTTGAAACTGATGGCCAACGTGAAATTATAAGAGTAAAGCGTAACTCCGGCCATGTTGTCGGAGATGACGTCCTGGTGAGAGGGGAGGTTCTCACTCAAATGGAACGCCGGTCTGAATTGAATCGGATGGACGCCCGGGGCACCACGCATACCGTAGCTGCAAATCTTGACACCCTCTGTATCGTTGTCGCCTGTGAGCCTGCAGCACCTCAGGGTTTCATTGACCGTGCAATAGTCGCAGCCCGAACAGCACAATTACAGCCCGTTCTCCTCATAAATAAAAGTGACTTAGCGGCATCAAAAAAATTTGGCTCCGAAATCCACAAAATCTACTCTGATTCCATACAACTTTACACCCTCAGCGCCACAAGCGGTGCCGGCCTTGACCTTTTCCAAGACTATTTCCGTCAAGGTTTACGTGGAATATTTATTGGCCCCACCGGGGTAGGAAAAAGCTCCCTCTTAAATGCTCTGTGCCCATCAGTCAGCCTGCAAACCAGCCCGTTGAGCGAAACAAAAAAAAGAGGCCGACACACAACAACTGTGGCCACACTGCACGCCCTGAAAGACGGTGGCGAGCTTATTGACTCACCGGGATTTAATGATTTTGGCCTGGTGGACATATCCGTCTTAGATCTCGCTTTTCATTTTCCAGGTTTTGAAAAGGCAAGTGAAACACACTGTGGGTTTAGAGATTGTCTCCACCGAACAGAACCTGGCTGTGTTGTCACGGAAATGGTTGCACAACAGAAAATCAGCCAGGACCGCTATACAATCTACACAGAAATTCTACATGAACTTGAAAAACTCACAACCGAACTGCGCTATAGAGAAAAGAACAAGCGGAGGAAAAAATAAGCGGAATTTTCAAGAAAGCGGGATATGACCATATGCTTTTTCCGGGACAGGAGAAAATTCAAGACTGTCCGGTGTTTTCCAGAATAGTTTGAGGGCTGCAGTTCCTTTGCGTTGGAAATATTCAAGAACAATTGGATACCAACCTGCATTTTCCACTGTAACTCTGCCAATATCAGAAAGATTATCAGAATGCTGGGTCGGGTCACTGACAACCGTTTGCTCATTCATCCTGAGCACGATACCGTCATTTGAAAGAGCCTGAAACTCATAAATACCCGGTTGAGTTAAGTTCAGGTAACCTGTCATCCGCATGCCTATTCCCCTGGTCTCTCCACTGTTAAAAACTTCATCATTGCCGAACTGGTGATTAAGGTGCGTTATAGGTTTACCCCTGAATGACGGATATTGTGTAGATTTTCCTTTTGGAAGGTAGCGAAGATGCCGTTTAAAAAATTTTGTATAATAGACAACATCAAGGCCTGGCTGTACTGCAGATTGCTGTATACGAGCCGGTTGAGTTACAGAAATTTCCGTGAGAGAAAATACAGAAAGAGGATGTAATAGAAAAAGTAAAATGGTTGCTGCCAGCACTACTGTTTTATTCATTCGATACATGCTCTTCTCAGTCCTTAGAAAAAGATCCCGGGAACATACTTCACCCGTTCCCGGGCACCTGGGAGTTATACCCCGTACTCTTTACCATACTGTTCAACAACAAAGTCAATATCCTTATCTCCTCTACCGGAAAGGTTGATCAAGATTGTTTTATCCGGGCCGATATCTTTGGCCAGCCTAGTGGCAAATGCTACTGCATGGGCACTCTCAATAGCAGGAATTATACCTTCTGTCCGGGACAATTCAAAAAGAGCATCGATTG
>JAOZLO010000338.1:1575-4121 GCA_029934775.1 Desulfocapsaceae bacterium | reverse complement strand
ATTTCATTTCTGCCATGACAGAAACAGTAAACATTGTTATCCCGAATTTAATTTGTTACAGGGCAATTTTTACTATCTTTGGGAAAAATGTTAGGAAATGATAAAGTTTTTGATAAAAAATACCGAAAAATCAGTGAGTGAAATATCCTGAATCTCCTATAAAACTTGACAATGAGGGTATAATATGAAATCATCCCAGCAGTTGTTATATTAAAACTAAGGTGAGCAATCCCCGCAACCGAAAGTTATCAGTTATCAGTTACTGAAAGCTGATAAATAAAAATGTTGTCATAATATCAAAGCAATACGGCAAGCAATTTTCCTATTTTTTTATGATAGAAGTTCTGGAGTAAAATATTAAAGGAGAGCTGTCTGAATGGAGAGTAAGGATGAAATATTTTCACGTATGCAGGGATCTTTGCCGTCTCTTCCTCATGTATTGATCAAACTCATTGATGCCTGTGATGATGAAGACATCCCGATCGGTACAGTTGCACCACTTGTCGCTCAGGATAGTTCCCTCAGTGCCAAGGTTTTGCGACTGGTGAATTCCACTTATTTTGGCCTCAACAGAACTTTTTCAAACCTTGGACAGGCGGTTGTTTTTCTTGGTGCCGCAACAATAAAAAATCTGGCTGTTACTGCCTCTGTAGAGCAAGTTTTCAAAGGACTTGGGAAGGATAGAACGTTTCAAATTGGTGAGTTCTGGTATCATTCTCTGCTGTGTGCTACCCTTGCAAAGAGAATTTCCCGGGCAGTAAATTATACGAACGTAGAGGAGGCTTATTTATCCGGCCTTCTGCATAATATTGGTTACCTTGTTTTGTTTGTCAATTTTCCAGAGGAATGTACTCTTGTTCAGCAGGAACATGCCCAGGGGGCAGAAAGTTGTGCCGAAGAAGAACTGCAGATTGGCATTACCCATTGTGAGGCTGGGTCCAGATTACTTAAAGAATGGAAAATTGGTTCTTTTATTGCGGATGCAGCTCTCTATCATCATGAACCTGAGGAACAGATTCATGATGGATTTCCTCTTGTTAAAATAACTTTTCTTGCTAATCGGATTTCAGAATTGGAGGAAACAGAGCTCCCTTTAAGTTATGGTCTGGGCAGCGATCTTCTGGGTCTTGACAGAGCGCAGATGATGGAGATTATCACAGGCGCGAAAGAGGAGGTTATTGAAATTGCGCAGGAGTTGGAAGTCAATATAAGAATTCCAAAAGCTGCAGCTCCCAATAGACGTAAAAATGGCAAGCAGCATCAAGTGTTGAATGAAGAACATGATGGTAAGGATGATTCGAATGCTTTTCTCTTAAAAAACCGAGAGCTTGCTGAGCGGATAAAAAGAGACGCCCTCCTCACTGGTTTTCTAAAGAGACTTATTCAGACAGAGGGGAAATATTCTATTCTGGCGGCTACTGAAGAAATTATTCGTCTACTTTTTGCATGTGAGACGATTTTCTTTTTACTCTATGATTCAGAAACCGAGCGGCTTAAAGGAGATACCTCTTCGGAAAACAGTTACAGGGATATAGTTCAGGATCTGGTTCTTTCAGTTAACAACAGTACAAGCCTGGTTCTCAGGTCGTTGACGGAAAACAGGATCCAGGCTTTTTTTCAAGGTGGAGAGCAGCCGACGAATCTTGCAGATGTCCAGCTCTTCAACGTTGTAAGTGGTGAGGGGATGATGTACCTGCCGATGCTGGTGAAGCAGGAACAGGTCGGTGTGATTGTGCTCAGTGTAACAGAAAACAGAGAGAGGGATATATCCAGTCATCACAAACAGTTGCAGTTGATCTCGAATCAAACAGCCATATCTCTTCATTTGGATGATATGAAGCGAAAAGAGGCTCACAAGCTCCAGACTGAGCGTATGGCGACGGCAGCTCTGGCGGCAAGGAAGATCGTACATGAAGTTAATAACCCCCTTGGGATAATAAGTAATTATCTAAAGTTATTAGAAATTAAGTTGCCTGACAGCACTGGGGTAAAACAAGAACTGCAGATATTGGGGGAGGAGATAACCCGAATATCGGCAATAATGGGGCAACTCAACAACTTCACCGCCAGCACGTCCTGTCAAGCTGAAAGAATTAATGTCAATAAGCTGCTTAACGACATGATTGGGATCTTGACAATTTCCCTTCTTGCGCCTGCGGATATTCAGGCACATTTTACCCCCGATCCTCTTCTCGCTGAAATTGTAACAGAAAAAGATAAGCTGAAGCAGATTATCATCAACCTTGTGAAAAACTCTGCTGAAGCTATAGAGCGCAGTGGTTCTATTACCATTACGACAAGCAGTACTGTCGGAGAAGATGTATCAGGGGGAGTGTTGATTACTCTCAGCGATGATGGTCCCGGGATTCCTGAAGAGATCCAGGAAAAACTTTTTGCGCCTTTTTTAACGACAAAACAGCAAGGGCATTCCGGTCTCGGTCTTTCAATAGTTCATAGAGCTGTCCACGATCTCGGTGGAACAATAGAATGTGAGAGCAGTAGAGAAAAGGGAACATGTTTCACAATCTATCTGCCGCCTGATCATT
>JAOZLO010000338.1:0-1475 GCA_029934775.1 Desulfocapsaceae bacterium | reverse complement strand
ACTGCTGTTGCAGCCATGAAAAAAGGAGCTTATGACTACCTGAAGAAACCTATTGTTCACGATCTGCTTAAGGCAACAATTGATAAAGCTCTCAGGCATGCCAAACTGGAAAAAGAACTCAGTGAAAGTGAAAGGAGATTTAAAACACTTTCCGAGGCTTCCTGGGAGGGTGTTGTTGTTCACGACAGGGGACTTATTGTTGAAGCCAATCAACAATTTTTTGATTTGTTCGGCTATGAAAAGCAGGAGCTTTATGGAGCGCATATATTCGAGAAGATATTTGCTCCGGACTCGCTTGTGCAGATTCAGAACAGGATTGAGCAAGGGGTCGTTGGTGCTCATGAGGCAATAGGAATGAGGAAAGACGGTTCAGAATTTCCACTTGAGACTCGATCCAGTTATATAGAATTCAAGGGGGAAAATTTACGCGTCTGTGTGGTACGGGATATAACTGAGAGAAAGAAAGCTGAGCAGGACAGGATGAACCTTCAGGGACAATTGGCCAAAGCAAGTAAAATGGAGGCTCTCGGTTTGATGGCAGGTTCTGTTGCCCATGATCTGAACAATATTCTTGCAGGCATCGTGAGCTTTCCTGAGATTATGCTGATGGAGATGGATGAGTCTGATAAGCATAGAAAGTCTGTCCAGATTATTCAACAGGCAGGGAAAAGAGCAGCTTCTGTCGTTTCAGATCTTGTTGCCATTGCGCGTGGAGGAATGAAAATTCCCAGGGCAGTAAAGAATCTTAATACGATTATAACTGACCATTTAGCCTCCATTGAACACCAGGACTACATCAAAAATTTTCCTGGAATAACAATTACATTTAGTCCAAAGAGCAATCTGTCTAATATGTACTGCTCCGAAATGCACATTATCAAGGTTTTGATGAATTTGTTTGGTAATGCCATGGAAGCTTTGGGAGAGAGTGGTTCGATTGACATTACAGTTGAAAACGTGCACTTCACTGAGCCGGTTGTAGGATATGAAAAAGTAGATGCTGGTGGCTATGTGAAAATCATCGTCTCAGATGATGGCCCCGGCATTTCTGAAAAAGATTTTGACCATATTTTCGAACCTTTTTATACTAAAAAAGTGATGGGGAGAAGCGGTACCGGCCTTGGGCTGGCTATTGTCTGGTCAATAATTCATGACCATGATGGCTTTGTTGATTTCAAGAGTGGATCCGGAGGTACTTCATTTGAGCTTTTTATACCCTCAACATATGAAACAGAACTCTGTAACAATCCCGTGATATCACTTAATGCGTTGCGGGGGAATGGAGAATCTATCCTGGTTGTTGATGATCAGGAAACTCAGTGTTCAACAACTCGAAATTTACTTAAAAGTTTAGGATACAGCACCTTTACGGCAAGCAGTGGGGAAGAGGCCCTGAAGGCTTACAAAGAAACTCCTGTAGATCTGGTTATTCTTGATATGATTTTAGAGGAGGGGATGAATGGGAGGGAAACCTA
>JAOZLO010000337.1:3159-4125 GCA_029934775.1 Desulfocapsaceae bacterium | reverse complement strand
AACCTGCCAGCCCAAAGGCTTCCTTTTTGTTAAGTGTAAAGGAAATATCATCTACAGCTTTAACCGTATACGTTACACTTTTTGGAAATCCCCGCTGTATTTGAAAATGCTTGGTGAGGTTGTTTACCTTGAGAAGCACCTGCTCGGATGGATTATTCATTACAAAACCTTTAGTACCTTACTCCTGAACTTCTGTCAGAAAACAAGAAATTGAGGAAAGTATTTTGAAATTATGTGGTTAGATACACCACCATGGTACTTATACCCCCTTGTGGGGTGCTAGTACCTTACTCCTGAACTTCTGTTATAAAAAACAAAAAATTAAGGCAAGTATTTTAAAATTATGTGGTTAGATATATCACCATGGTATTTTATACCCCTTTGTGAGGTGTTAATTACATAACAGACATCGAACCAGATGATTCGAGTTGTCTTTTAATGGTACAAGTGGTGGAAGTTGATCAGGGGTGCATTCGTTTTTTTTGGGGCAGCGGCTGAAAAAACGGCACCCTCCAGGCATACAATCTATGGAAGGCACCATTCCTTCGATAGGACGGAGGTCACTATTATCTCTATCCAGACGGGGAATGGATTGCAGCAGAGCCCGGGTGTATGGGTGGCGCGGAGTCGAAAAAAGATCGACTACAGACGCTGTCTCTACGATGGTTCCCGCGTACATAACAGCTACACGATCCGCCACATGTGCAACAACGCCGAGGTCATGAGTGATGAAAATCATTGACATCTGCTGCTTTTCCTTCAGTTCATGCAGAAGGTAGAGCATCTGGGCCTGAATCGTCACGTCCAGAGCTGTTGTCGGTTCGTCTGCAAAGACAAGATCCGGTTCACATGCAAGTGACATGGCGATCATAATACGCTGACACATACCGCCGGACAGGTGGTGGGGGTAGTCATTGTAGCGACTTTCAGGAGCTGGTATTTTAACCAGGTCCATAAGCTCTAGAG
>JAOZLO010000337.1:0-3149 GCA_029934775.1 Desulfocapsaceae bacterium | reverse complement strand
CTTTTTTTTGCCGCACCCTTACCGACTTTCATATGGTAGTAAACAGCCTCTGCAATCTGACTGCCAACGGTTAAAACTGGGTTCAGCGAGGTCATCGGCTCCTGAAAAATCATGGTCATGGCACTGCCCCGTATTTTCATGAGCTTCTCTTTTGGCATGGTAAGCAGGTCTTCACCCTTAAAAAGAGCAGTTCCACTATCTATTCTACTGCCATGCTCAGGGAGCAACCCCATGAGAGAAAAGGCGGTAACACTTTTTCCGCACCCTGATTCTCCAACAATTGCAAGGGTTTCATTCGGCTTTAGTGAGAATGATATATCTGTTGTAGCGGGATACCACCCTGAAGTCAGCTTAAACGCAGTACTTAAATTTTTAACTTCCAGTATATACGTCATGTCATCATCACTATTTATCATTTCTTAGTTTAGGATCAAGGGCATCACGCAGGCCGTCTCCCAGAAGGTTGGCTGCAAAGACTATTAACAGGATGACAAGCCCTGGATACAGGGACGCCCATGGTGCAGACATGATATCCTTAAAGCCTTCACGTATCATGCCTCCAAGGGTCGCTGTAGGAGGGTTTACCCCGAGGCCGATAAAACTAAGGGCTGCTTCAGTTCTAACAGCCGTGGCCATCCACATGGATCCCATGACCATCAACTCACCAAGAATATTTGGGAAAATGTGTACAACGAGGATGCGGATGTCAGAAAAACCCATTGCCTGGCAGGCCTCAACATATACTTTGCTTTTGGCTGCAATCGTTGGGGCCCTGGCGATGCGGGCAAAACGAGGAATCATAGTAAGAGCAAGGGCTATAATTATATTTGCTTTACTGGGTCCAAGTATGGCGACAATAAGAAGGCCCATAAGCAGGGTTGGAATAGACATTAAAACATCCATCACTCCCATTACGAAACTATCGAAATAACCTCCCTTGTAGCCAGCCATTGATCCCAGTATCGTACCAAAAAACATGGCAACAGCAACAGAAACAGAGCCTATGACAAATGAGACTCTGCAGCCCCAGATGATTCGAGATAGTACGTCTCTGCCATAATAATCAGTACCAAGCAGAAAATCGGTGGAGGGACTCTGCAGTCGCTGGACTATATGCTGTTCAACAGGGTCATAGGGAGCTATCAATGGAGCGAGGGCCGCAATCAGGACAAGAATCGTCAACAACAGTAATCCAACCCACGAGGTCTTGTTACGATTAAAGACATGATAGGTCTCAACTCCAAAACGTTTAAAACGGGCTAAGGTGTTCATTGTTTACGTATCCTCGGGTCAACCATGCCGTAGGTGAGATCTGTCACGAGATTAACCAGCACAATTATAAAGGCATAAATAACCATTAACCCCTGCAGGAGGTTATAGTCACGTTCGTCCAGAGCTGAAAGAATCAGTTTCCCAAGTCCTGGCCGATTAAAAACAATCTCCGTCAAAACAGAATTTCCTACTAGAACACCAATATATAGTCCGACAATGGTAATTACCGGAATCAGGGCATTTTTCAGCGCATGTTTGTATAGAACTATAAAACCAGGAAGTCCCTTTGCTTTTGCAGTACGGATATAGTCTTCGCCCAGGGTTTCAAGGAGTGCCGACCTTGATGATCTGACCACATAGGCCATCATGATTAGACCTAAGTTCATGGCGGGAAGAACAAGCATGTGGAGTCTTTCCCCTAGATTGTCCATGTCCGGGTCACTGACTACCGGAAACCATCCCAGGTACACGGAAAAGGCAAGCAGCAATAGAATACCCGAATAAAAAGCAGGGAAAGAGAGACCTATAAGCGACCCAATCCGGGTTATATAATCAGCCACACTATTGCGATATACTGCAGAAAAAACGCCGAAGGGGAGTCCAATAATAACCCCCAGCAGGACGCCGGCAAATGTAAGTTCGATTGTATACGGTAATACATCTGCGATAATTGTATTTATCGACTGTTTCCTGATGATTGAATCCCCGAGATCACCTTTCATGATAGATAACAGGAACTCCCCATACTGGACTATAACCGGTCTATCTAACCCGAGTTCAGCGCGCAGTGAAATGAGTGATTCCTGTGAGGCTGAGTCACCAAGCATAACCTGGGCGGGATCCCCTGGAGCCATGCGGACCACAAAAAAGACCAGGGTCACTACGGCGACAAGGATGGGTATCGCGAGGAGCAGCCGTTTTATGATGTATTGCAGCATATTAATCCTCTTGGGTACCCTGAAAATACTTTTTTGATTCTAATCAAGAATTTTCAGGGTAGTTATACCCCCGTCAGGGGAATTTCACTGAATCCCCACCGGCGGGGAACAACCTACTTTAAACTGGTTTTTTCAGTAATCAGAGGTCCATTAGAAAGACTGTTTTCAAGCTTGTAACCGTAATCCAGATTAGCTTTACGGCACCAGACCAGATACTGTTCAAAAAGAGGTATTGCATACACATCTTTCTGGATTTTGTCCTGGGCTGCGGCCCACAGTTGGAGCTGTTTGTCTAAGTCGACTTCTGTTTTGGCCTTCCTGATTTCATCATCAGCCACTTTGGCATGGGAAAAATTAGTAATTCCAGTAGGTGTTCCTACAATACTGTCAGAGAGAAAAAACTGGGTAAGGTAGACATCGGCTACCGGGAATCGGGACGCACCATAAAGGACAAGGGCGCTCTGATCCTGGCGGATGAGTTTATGAAATGCGGAATGCTCCACAACCTGAAGATCCAGTTTAATCCCTGCAAGCCTGAGCTGTTCCTGAACAACAATCATCGGGAGACGCAATGATTCCACTTTGGTGATTATTGCTTTTATTGTCAGGCCGTCGGCGAATCCTGCTTGGGTGAGAAGTTCTTTTGCCTTTGCGATGTCATGCTTATATACAGTAGCGGTATCGGAGTGCCCGAGGTAGCCGGCAGGTACAACAGCGTTGGCAGCAGAGGAAACTTCGGGACCAATAAATGTGACAAGTCCTTCACGGCTGACAGCGTGGGCAATAGCCTGCCTGACGCGTATATCATCAAGGGGCTTCTGCGATGTATTTAGATGAAGGTTACGAAGCTCGCCGAGACCGAAGACATCTACAACAGAATTATTTTTTTGCCTTTGACTTTTTACCCACCTGGCCTCGCGCCTACCGTAAAAAAGGTCT
>JAOZLO010000336.1 GCA_029934775.1 Desulfocapsaceae bacterium | reverse complement strand
ACTGTCAACAATTCTTTGCAGTTCCTCAACCATGTAAAGGGGAAGAGAAAGCAACCTGAATGTGCCGGACGCCCCCGATAAAGAAAAAGCTGCATCATGGAGGGACGGCAGATCAGCATTGAAACGAACTCCGAATGTACCTCCCTTTTCTTTGAGAAATACCTGTAGAGATTTCAGAGTTCCGGTTTTGCCCGCCTTCACCTCCACCGGAAAGATCATACTGCCGAAAGCCTGGACATAATCAACCTCGGAGGATGCCTGCCGTTTTTCCCGACACCAGTAAAAAAGTTCGGGTTCTTCATAATATTGCCGGGCATAGAGAAGATGCTGACCAATAAACTGCTCACAGATGGAACCAGAGTTAACCAGCTCAATTTCATCCACGCCGGCAATATCAGCATAACTCATTCCGCAGGATGCCGTGAGCAGACCGACATCTAGAAATAACGGTTTCTGCATTTTTTCGTTGCTTTCAGCCCTTAACGGTATTCCATTTGCTCCGCTATGGAATACCGGAGCGTACACCCTGGCCAGCGCCAGCAGATGTAATGCTTTTTTCAGTTCAAAACTTTTCTGGTTGCGGTCTAAGTTGACATATTTTAGTTTTTGTCCAGCCTGCAGGGGCAGTTTTTGAAAAACCCTCTGAAGCAGGGCATGTTTGACGCGTCTGCCATATTTGTTAAAATCATCTCGATAAGTAAGGAGAAGTGACTGCTTGATGGTATCGACCTCAAGCATGGAGCCGCTGTCATGATATGTCTGAATGGCTTCCGGCATACCGCCGACGGCACAATAAACCCTGAACATCTTCATAAGTTCTGCATGGATAACTTTCGGAAATTCATCATGAATCAGGAACTGCTCAATAAATTCCCTCAGTTGATCTCTACCAGTCCCACTCAGAAACTCTTTAAAACTCATCGGCCCAAGATGCAGGTACTCAATTCTGCCCACCGGCATTGAAAATGTATGTTCATCCAGGATAAATTCCAGCAGAGAACCTGCGGCAATAACATGCAGACCGGGCATTAATTCATAAAAATAGCGCAGAGATGCCAAAATTTCCGGAGCAGACTGGATTTCATCAAGAAAAAGAAGGGTTTGACCAGGTGTTATTTTACGAGACGTTTTTAACTCAAGCAGGGTAATAATCTGATTGGGGTCTTTTGAGGTGAAACAATCCGCATAATCATCACTGAGCTCAAGATTGATTTCCATGAGATCGAGTGCTGCTTCTTCAGCAAATATGCGAACCAGATACGATTTACCAACCTGCCGCGCGCCCCTAATGACAAGCGGTTTTCTTATCTTTTTGCCTTTCCAGTTTTTGAGATATTGTAACGCGAATCTTTTCAGCATAATGCCACCCTTCTCTTCGTTGTCTTTTTGTAAGGGTTAAAATAGACAAAAGATGGCATTTTGTAAAGGTATATCTCGGGTGGCAAGGGGGATATAGTGGAGCTCAAGATTGACAAATAACCGGCAATTCCATCAAAGCCTCTTTAACCGGAATCAGGGTTATGTTGTCAATAAACATCTTTCTATCGCCGCCATAAAACATATACAGTGAAGCGATTGGATAATCCCTGGCAAAAGCTTTTAGTCCCCTGAACTCTTTGCTGCGAATCTTTGCAGCCCGCTTTACCTCAATGGCAATAAGCCCAGCCTCACCATACAAAACAAAATCGACCTCCAGCCCGCTGCTTGTCCGCCAATAAAAGATTTTGTAACCAAGTCTGTACAGATCATTTACAGCCAATAACTCCTGAAACACCAAAGTTTCAAGAGCTGTCCCTTCAATTTCCTCGGGTCTATCCAAAGGTCCTGTTGGACGGATCGCACGATATACCCCGGTATCAAAAAAATAAAATTTAGGATGACTGATCACCCTTCTCCGGGCTCGTTTTGTAAAAACCGGCAGCCGATACGCCAGCAGCAAATCTTCCAGGATATAAAAATATTGCTCAACCAGTTTACGATTGGCTCCGCACTCTCTCGCTACTTCAGAGATAGTCAGAATTGAGCCTTGAGAAAAACTGGCTGCTTCAAGAAAACGGGCGAATGCCTGCAGGTTCCTGGTCAACCCCTCCTGCTGCACCTCTTCCCGGAGGTATGTTCGAATATAACTTGCCAGATAATCGCCTGGATCCGGTTCTGAATAAATTGCAGGAAGGTGCCCGAATTTCAAGGATGAACCGAGAGAAAAATCCGTTCCCAGTTCTTCAACGGTTAGAGGATGCATAAACCGCGTCAAGGCTCTACCGGCCAGAAGATTCACACCCCTGGCGCGTAATTTCCTGGCACTGGATCCCGTCAGAATAAATCGAAACTTTTTTTGTTCAATAAGATGATGAACTTCATTGAGTAATTCAGGGATACGCTGCACTTCATCGATGATTACCGGTTCAGTGCAATCGGGCGGGATCATTTGGCCAAGCCGGGATGGTGACGCCAGCAACATGCTATACAATTCTGATTTCAGCAGATCGATATGTACCGCCGAAGGAAACATCTGCTGCAGCCAGGTTGTTTTGCCAGTCGCCCGAGGTCCAAAGAGAAAAAAACTCTTTGCCTGTGGAAAATTTATGATTCTGGAGTACATAACTCCATTTTACATAGTTTTATGGAGTTATCAAGGAAATTTTCACCCTACATTCTGTTTCTAATCGCATCACCTACGAGTCTATGATATGCAATAATTATTTACTGGTAGATTTTCAAGAAATAATGTTATAATATTGTTGTAACCTTACTCGAACAGTTCTTTCAGTAGGAGCCCAGTCCCCTGGGCGATTAAATCGACTTTTTTGCTATAGAGCTACAATCGCCCAGAGGACTGGGCTCCTACGCATAGGCTTTTGGCGTAGCTGAGTTTCATACATAATCAGAAAAGGAATACAATTATGCGAGTAACTATCAGACAAATAGGGAATTCAAAAGGGGTGATTATTCCCGCCTCATTTCTTACGGAAACGGGATTGCAGGATGAAGCAGAGATGTCTCTTTTCAACCACTCAATAATAATCGCGCCCGTAAAAGAGAATCCACGTCAAGGCTGGTTCGACAGCTATCATGCTGCTGACGATGAAGATGGCTGGGATGGTTTTGTTGCACTGCCAGGCGAAGAGGATGAGTGGGAATGGTAAAGCGGGGTGAAATCTACTGGGTAGAGCTAGACCCAACCCGGGGGAGCGAGATCAGAAAAACCCGGCCATGCCTGATTATATCCCCAGATGACATGAATGCGGTGCTGCCACGAATTCTTGTGGCTCCAATTACCAGCAAAGGACAACCATTAGGGTGTCGTCCGGTTACACAGTTCAATGGTAAGAGAGCCAGAATTCTTCTAGATCAGATTCGCAGTATTGATAAAATCAGGCTTGGAAAGAAGATGGGCTCAATCCCAAAGCACATCTGGCATACTGTTCTGTTGGATATGTTGGCCTGATTGGACAATTTCATCATGCCAGCAAACTTGCGCAACCCAATTATCTGGAGTCTACTCCAAATAAACACCATATAGTCAAGATGCTACTCCCATGATTCAAGGAGGAAAAAAACTATACCCTTATATCTGTTTGGTTTCTTGTACTAACCGGCTTGACAAAATCCGAACGAATGCACAAAATGCTCTCAAATAGCATGCATATTATGCACTCACAGAGGGGAAAATATGGGCTCACTATCAATACGTGGCATCGACAAACACCTTTCAGCCACCCTCAAAAAACAGGCCCTGGCTGCGCAAAAAAGCGTAAATCAATTTGTCCTGGAAACCCTCCGAAAACGTGTCGGCCTTGATAAAGAGAAACGATTCACCAGAGAGTATGATGACCTGAATAATCTTTTCGGTAAATGGTCAGCCGAGGAATTTGACCGGATCCAGGGGAAAATAAATACGGAACGACGCATCGATGATGAGCTGTGGAATGAATAGAATCCTCATTGATACCAATATATACTCTCTTGCACTCAGAGGCGACGAACAGGTTGTCACAACTTTACGACAAGTTTCTCTCATCGGCATTTCGACAATTTCCATCGGTGAGCTTTTTTCCGGCTTTAAAGGCGGCAACAGGGAAAAAGAAAACCGCAGAGAACTGGCGGAGTTTTTAGACTCACCACGATGC
>JAOZLO010000335.1 GCA_029934775.1 Desulfocapsaceae bacterium | reverse complement strand
ACATCCTCAGCTTCTGGAAATCAGCGGATATCTACGTTGTAACAATTCCTATAGGAATAGGATTGGGGAGAATCGGCAATTTCATTAACGGGGAACTTTTTGGACGCACAACTGAGATCTCCTGGGGTATGATATTTCCTCTCGGAGGCAATGTGCCTCGACACCCCTCCCAACTCTATGAGGCATTCCTGGAGGGATTACTTCTTTTTGTAATCCTCTGGTTCGTGAGATCAAAACCGTGGCAGCAAAAAGCAATGTGGCCCCACGGCAGTATCTTTGCACTTTTTCTGGTCTGTTATGGATTTTTCAGAATAGGTGTTGAATATTTCAGAGAACCTGACCCGCAGATAGGATATCTTTTCACCTTTTTCACCATGGGTCAGTTTCTGAGCCTGGTGATGGTGGTGTGTGGCTTGCTGCTCTGGAAAATTTTATTAAGAAAGTGACTGGATGGGATGTCCTGCTTATCAGGAGAAACCAGTAACGAGGCCAGTGCGAACCGCAAAATTAACAAGATCGACACTATTTTTTTTATCTAGTTTTTTCAAAAGATTAGAACGATGGTGATCGATAGTACGCGGACTCAATCCGAGATGTTCCGCCATTTTCTTGCTTGTATATCCTTTTACAACCAAGAGAAGAACTTCCTGCTCACGTTTGCTCAATTCATGATAAAACTTTTTCTTTCCATCACGATACATACCTACCGCATCATCACCAAAATCATCTGCCATCGCAGGAGAAATATACTTTTTCCCTCCTTTTATCCTCTCTATGGCTATAAGTAATTGCTCATCTGAATCATCTTTCAATAGATAACCGTCTACTCCAGCAGTCATGGCATTATAAAATATTTGTTGGTTATCGTACATGGTAAGCATAAGGATTTTAATCCATGGATATTTCCTTTTCACCTCGCTGGTTGCTTCGACACCGCTGATTTGGTGCATGGAATTATCTAAAATGATCATATCCGTGTCATTTTTTTTCAGAAAAACAAGTAATTCTTCACTGTTGCTTACCTCCCCCACGACCAGTAGCCCATCATTTTTCTTTATGAGGTTTTTAATTCCATGCCGTATCAATGAATGATCGTCAGCAAGCACTATTCTAAAAATATCATCTTCTTGCATACTCCTCTGCCTCCAATCACCAATATCTTGTCAACACTGAAAAACAGCTACTTTTCTCTTGACTTTCTCTCCAAGAGCGCTTTGATTATCTGTGCTGATGAACCCGCCCTATCGGGCGGGATAATACGTTCATCATTTATACAATGTAGCACCTGATTACTCTACATTTTTTTACCATAAACCTCTCAAATACAGGAAGAAGCGGTAATTGAGAGTTTTCGCATATCATTAAACGTGACAGAATAATCTAACATTCCACAAATAATCAGCAGTGTCCGGCCAAGTTTTCGAAGTCTACGCTATCTGCAGTAGAATAAATGAGTTGTTTTCGGAGTCTCGTGCCTCGCTTACCGGGAGTCTACGCTTACCTCTTAATTCGTATTCATCCAAATCGTAGCAGTGTTTTTGCGAGAGGCTCGCTTGATACGGTTTGGATGAATACGAATTTGAAAATCAAGATATTTATTGTCAAAATGAAGAAAATAACTCATTTATTTGGAATTAAACTTATGCAATTTTCTAAACTGACATTGTTGACAAATTCTACCGATCTCTTTTACAAATTTACTCTCATCAGACCAGAGGTGACTTCATGATTCTTAAAATTTTCCCTTTTCTTTCCTGGTTTCAAGACTACGACGGAGGAAAACTTAAGATCGACCTTCTTGCAGGTATCACAGTAGCCCTGGTGCTCATTCCCCAGTCAATGGCCTATGCCCAGCTCGCAGGGCTTCCGGCTTACTACGGTCTTTATGCTGCCTTTCTGCCACCCATGGTTGCGGCACTTTTCGGCTCCAGCCGACAACTGGCAACAGGTCCGGTAGCGGTCGTCTCACTTATGTCGGCAGCCTCACTTGAACCACTTGCAACAGCAGGATCACCCGAATTTATCGCCTACTCTATTCTGCTTGCACTCATCGTTGGCATTTTCCAGTTTTCCCTCGGTGTCCTGAAACTCGGCCTGGTAGTCAATTTTCTTTCCCACCCCGTGATTAACGGTTTTACAAATGCAGCTGCCATCATTATCGCATCTTCCCAGTTTTCAAAATTTTTTGGTGTCTATGTGGATAAAGCACCACATCACTATGAGACAATGATCCGGGTCGCCCAGGCAGCATTGGATTTCACACACTTTACCACCTTACTGTATGGAATAAGTGCTGTTGTAATCATGGTAGTTTTAAGGAAAATCAACCCACGAATCCCCAATGTACTGATTGCCGTTGCCATCACCACCATTATTTCTTACTTCACAGGGTTTAATGATGATGTCCATGTTCCTGCCTCGGCCTTCAAATCTTCTGTTATTGCAGATAAAGTAGAGGCATTCAATCACTCTGTCCAGCAGATTAATTCGCTTGGAACCGAAAGAGCAGCAGCCGGGGAAGCACTTGACGCGGAACTCAAGAATCAGACAAGAGGCCACGGAAACTCGATTGAGGCTATAAATATTGAGAGCAAAATCGCAATTCTCACCGTAAAAATCGATGATGCGAAACATCACAGCCATCTGATTCGAACAGATTTACGAAATATGAAATTTGCGGCTGAAACCAAAAATGACACTGACTATACTTTCAGCACCTTTGGGGAAATGACCCAGGAAGGCAAACCAGATGGAAAGATATGGCGCCTGAAGATCGGCAACTCCGAACTTGATCCAGCCAGACTCCTGGTTATGGGAGGCGGAGCCGTGGTTGGAAAAATCCCTGAAGGGCTTCCAACCTTCACGGTTCCGGATCTTACCCCGAAAACATTTTTCAAACTTCTGCCTACAGCAATCATTATTTCTCTTTTAGGGTTCATGGAGGCGATTGCAATTGCCAAGGCCATGGCTGCCCAGACCGGGCAGAAACTTGACCCGAACCAGGAACTGATCGGCCAGGGACTCGGTAATATTTTCGGCGCCATCGGATCCAGTTATTCCGTCTCCGGATCCTTCTCACGCTCCGCTGTAAACCTCCAGGCAGGTGCAGTTTCCGGTGTTTCCTCAGTGATAACCTCACTGATGGTTGTCATTACCCTGCTCTTCTTTACGCCTCTGCTCTTCCATCTCCCCCAGGCTGTTCTGGCTGCGGTCATAATGATGGCAGTTATAGGCCTTGTTAATATAAAAGGTTTTATGCATGCATGGAAAGCCCAGTGGTATGATGGGGCAATTTCCATCATCAGTTTTGCAGTCACTCTCTACTTCGCACCACATCTGGATAAAGGAATCATGGTAGGTGTTGCTCTCTCCATGACTGTTTTCCTCTATAAATCCATGAGGCCGGTCGTTGCCAGTCTTTCACTCAACCAGGAAAACGTGCTTCAAAGTGCTGAACACTTCAGGTTAAAGGGTTGCAGACATATCTCTGTGATCCGGTTTGATGGTGCTCTTTTCTTTGCCAACGCCAGTTACCTTGATGAACAGGTAGCTAAGTTCAGAACTGAAAGGCCCGATTTACGCTACATACTTCTCGATGCCCGGGGTATCAACGATATGGACGCCTCCGGAGAAGAAGCTCTGGAGATGATCTGCAGGCGTGTTCGAAGTGCCAATCTTGGTTTTGCAATGTGCGGTGTGAAGGGTCAGGTACTTGCGGTAATGGAACGGACCGGCCTGATAAATGAAATCGGTAAAGAACATATTTATGCAGACAGTAGAGCTGCAGTAACAGCCCTGGTAAAGATAGTCCACCGGGGAACAGATCTGCCGGAGGAGGGGTGCAAGGATTGTCCGCTTACGCAGTATCTGCCGGTATAGAACCACAGGTTTAGGGTTTAAAAGTGTAAAAGGCATAGCCTACTACTTTCAAAAATACAACACCAAATAAAATTGATGGTCAGCCTCACCCCTCATCCCCAGCACCAACCTCTTCCCATTTCCTGGGAAGAATGTAAATCACGGGGATGGTCATACCTCGATATCCTGCTTGTTACAGGTGATGCCTATATAGATCACCCTTCATTTGGTGTCGCCCTCATCGGGCGTCTTCTTGAAAACCATGGCTATAAAGTAGCTATTCTT
>JAOZLO010000334.1 GCA_029934775.1 Desulfocapsaceae bacterium | reverse complement strand
TGATATAATATCAGCGGTACACTAATAAGTCGATCATCCGGAACAAGGGATTCAATGGTGAGGTTCTGGATTGGAGAGGAAGATTATCAATTGAGGAAAACAATGAGAGTAGAACCTTTACCATATATCATGGGTAACAGTGGGGATTTAATTAAGCATGGGTGCTGTCGGTGGTAGAAAGGAGTCCATAGACATTGTTATTCGGGCACAGTGGGAGTGTTGTTGAATTGTTGAGGTCCATTCCATTTAAGATAGGCAACCCCTGTACATACACCATTATTGGAACCAGACGAGTCAAAAAAAAATCCATATAGGGCTTGGCTATAGCGCGTAACAATATTATATAAAAATATACCCATAACCTCAGGTGGATAATGATGAATGACATTCAAAAGAAACTCCAATGTATTGAACAATGGGTTCCACCCAGGGATTGGATAAAAATCTCTGTTTTAGACGCCCATACGGGAGGAGAACCGCTGAGAATTATTTTGAGCGGTTTGCCTGAGATGAAAGGAAATACGGTTCTGGAACGTAGGCAGTTCATGAAGAAACATTATGATCATCTGAGAAGATCACTCATGTTCGAACCTAGAGGACATGCGGATCAATATGGTGCTGTAGTGATGCCACCATGTTCTGAAGAAACTGATTTCTCAGTGTTATTTCTACACAATGAAGGCTACAGTACCATGTGCGGGCATGCAATAATTGCTCTTACCAAGGTTATGCTTGAAACAGGTGCTGTTGAAATGCAGTACCCCGAAACCGTATTGAAAATTGAAGTGCCTTCTGGTGTCGTCACCTCTTTTGCAGAATGCCGAGACGGTAAGATAGAAAACATAAAGTTTCATAACGTGCCATCATTTGCATCGATGCTGGATGAAAAAGTTACTGTTCCCGGGATCGGAACAGTAACTTTTGATCTAGGATTTGGCGGGGCTTTTTATGCCTATGTTGATGCTGAGTCATGTGGGGTAAAAATGATTCCGGAAGACTACAGGAATCTCATTGAGGTCGGTGGAGCAATTAAAAGGGCAGTGATGGAGAATTTTAAGATTGAACATCCATTCGAAGAAGACCTTTCCTTCCTGTATGGAACGATTTTTGTTGGTCCCGCAATAACCTCTGGTATTGATAGCCGAAACGTCTGCATTTTTGCCGAAGGTGAAGTGGATAGATCATCGACTGGCTCTGGAGTTGCTGGTAGAATGGCTATTCATTACGCGAAAGGTGATCTGAGAATTGGTCAGAAAATGACAATTGAATCAATACTTGGCTCCGTCTTTACCGGCAGCGTTGTTGAGGAAACAACGTTTGGACCGCACAAGGCTGTTATACCCCAGGTGGAGGGGAATGCCTGGATAAATGGGATGGCTCAATTTCTAATTGATCCAGATGACCCCCTAAAAGATGGTTTTATTTTACGCTAAGAGTACGGGATGCTTTTGGTCACTTTGCTAATAGAAACAGCAATTCAGGGTTCCCAGATCCCTGCCACATAAAAGGATCAAGATGTTAAACAGACTGGTATCAAATCTACTGCCGCATATGCCAGAGAAGTTAGTCTGGCAATTTTCAAAAGATTATATTGCCGGAGAGACAATTGAAGATGCTGTGAAGGCTGCAAAAAAACATAATGCCCAGGGTATTCTTACAACTATTGATGTGCTGGGTGAGTTTATAAAAAATCTTGACGAAGCTGAAGCCAATAAAAATGAGTACCTTCAGGTTATTGAGGTGGCAGAGAAGGCAAACGTGGCTGGTAACTATAGTCTTAAGCCGACATTTTTTGGTTTATTATTAGATGAGGAGGTTGCATATACGCTCATACGGGAAATTGTGGTAAAGGCTGCTTCATATAACAATTTCGTCAGAATCGACATGGAGGATTCTCCATGCACAGATATAGAAATTGTGATATTCAGGCGCCTGAAAGAAGAATTTCCCGAAAATGTTGGTCTTGTTCTGCAAGCTTATTTGAAACGAACGCACCGGGATATAGAAAATCTAAAGAGTATAAATAGTGATGGGGTTCCATTGAATCTTCGCCTCTGTAAGGGGATTTATGTGGAGCCGGTATCAGTTGCCTATAAGGATTACAATGAAATAAACGAACATTTTCTTGATGATATTGAGCTGATGTTAGAAGAGAAAATGTATGTGTCGATTGCAACCCACGATAAACCGATTATTGAAGGAGCTTATAAACTTCTCGAAAAATATAGCTGCACAAAAGAAAATTACGAGTTCCAAATGCTTCATGGAGTGACCCCGGCTTTACGAAAGTCTGTTCTCGATGCGGGACATCGAATGCGCGTCTATGTTCCTTTTGGAAGGCAGTGGTTTGGGTATTGTACACGTCGAGTAAAGGAAAATCCGGCGATGGCCAGTGTTATTTTGAAGGCCCTATTTGTAAAAGGATAAGTGTTGCCCGTTACCTGTGGGATTCTCAACATTTCTCATATCTAATTTTTCAAAAATGGGAAGCTGAGTTTCTGGACAAAAACTTCTTGAAATTTCTGATCACAGGCGAGATCAATTATTGTGATTCGCCCTGCCATATCAATGGCTTTTTTAAGAAAAACATCATCACAGAGGACCATTACAGCTCCTGCTCCAGCTGAATTACCAGCAACTTCAATTTTTTCCGGTTTGATGTCAGGGATCATGCCCAGAGTAAGCATATCCTCTTTATCTAGAAATGTGCCAAATGCACCGGCAATGAGAATTTTTTCCGGTTTTTCATATCCTGCAGCCCTAAGGAGAAACTCGATCCCGGTGATAAGTGCTCCTTTGCCAAGCTGGACGGAACGGATATCTTTTTGGCTGATAAAAACTGCGGAATTATCTTTGGAAGAGTTCTCCGGGACGAGAATATAGTGAGGTTTTCCCTCAAAGTCTTTTTGTAACGGTTTTATAGTGTCCTCTTTTTTAAATGCTCCCCCCGGTTCGATGATCTGTTTTCGACAGAACTCAGCCACACCGCTTATAACGCCGGTTCCGCAAACGCCAAAAGGCTTTATCTTAGAGGATTTTTTCGGATTGATTATTGTGTAGGTGGGAAAGTCTTCAGATCTTTCAATGATAACCTTGTTGACGGCGCCTGGAATTGCCTGCATGCCGCATGAAAGTGATGCTCCCTCAAAGGCGGGGCCGGTTGCACAGGAGGTTGCAAAAAGCTTGTCTTTCCCTTTGAGCAGAAGCTCACCGTTAGTTCCAAGATCTATGAGAAGGGTTCCTTCAGGTTGATTGTCCAGATCAACTGCAAGAGCGGCGCCGAGGATGTCGCCACCGATAAAACCTGATACCTGGGGCAGAACCTGGAGTGGAATATCGCCCAGTTTAAAGCCCAGATCTGTTGTTATGAAAGTCCTTGCCTCATTAAATGCGGGCTGGTAGGGAAAGGTGCCGATTGATTGTGGATCGACACCTGCGAGTATATGGATCATGGTTGGGTTACCGACTGCCACAATTTGAGCGATTTCATTTTTGACTAAATCGTGGGAATGCAGCAGTTCTAAGATTCCCCATTCTATCGCCCTGACCACAAGTTTTTGCAGGTGTTGAAGATTCTCTTCCTCCTGGCCAATAGCTCCAATGCGGCTCATCACATCATCACCGTAAAGAGCCTGGGGGTTTTTGATTGCTATTGAGGAGAGTATTTTACCTCTGGTCATATTGCCCAGATAGATGGCAATGGTGGTTGTACCCAGGTCTACTGCAATACCGTAGCGGTTCTCCTGGCCAGGATCTATTGTTCTATTGTTGAATGAGTCTGGAAAGACGACGGGGGCCTTGCTGATAATATGGGAGGAGAGCATGGAACTCTCCGGTATTTCAATTCTAAGATCTTCTCTCACCTCAAGGGTGCATGAGGTGACACTTTCGTTTGATCCGTCTGGTGCTACTATGCTGACCTTACATTTCCCACAGTTACCGCGACCACCACAATCGGATCGTAAAAAGATCGAGTGATCAACGAGTGTTTCCATCAGACTTCTGCCACTTTTGCCTTTTATCTGCCTGCCGTGTGGCAGCAGCTCAATAGTATATGTTTTTGACATTGGGATTCCTGAAAATAGTTTTTATCAGTACCTTACTCCTTAACTTCTGTAAGAAAAAACAAGAAATCGAGGAATATATTT
>JAOZLO010000333.1:1445-4151 GCA_029934775.1 Desulfocapsaceae bacterium | reverse complement strand
CAATGTGCAATAACGCAAAAATGATGTTTGGCTACGAATCATCAGAAATTAAAGGAAAAAAAACAGACCTGCTCTATTTCGACAGACAATCAAAAGACAAAAAACCCAAAATACACGATCATCTTGAAAAGATGGGATTCCATGTTGGATATGCAACAGGAAAGAGACGAGATGGTGAAACCTTTCCTTTAGAAATAATCACGGGGAGGATGCAAGAAGGGCCAGGAGCCGTCATACTTCTCCGAGATATAACCGAAATGAGACGCCTTGAAAATCAACTCCGTAAGGCTCAAAAAATGGAAGCCCTCGGCCTCTTGGCAGGCGGCGTGGCTCACGATTTGAACAATATTCTCTCGGGAATTGTCGGTTATCCGGAGTTGATGTTGCATGATTTACCCCAAGACAGTGAGTTGAGAAAACCAATTGAGGCTATCCAGGAATCTGGAAAAAGAGCGGCTACGGTAGTGGCAGATTTACTTACTGTCGCCAGAGGTGCCGCCACTACCAGAGAAGTTCATAACCTCAACTCCTTAATTCAGGAATACCTGAATTCTCCAGAGTGTAACAAACTTAAGTCGTTGTATCCGAAAATAACATTCCAGCACCAATTTTCTGTTATACATCCCAATATTTCCTGCTCTCCTGTTCATGTTAAGAAGTGCATCATGAACCTGATAACAAACGCAGCGGAATCAATTATTGATGGTGGGACAGTCGTTGTTTCCACCCATAATCAGTATATCGACGAGACTGCGAGTACCAAACACAAAATGGAAGTAGGTGAATATATTGTCCTCAGTGTACAAGATACTGGTCCTGGTATTTCAAATACGGATTTAGAGCATATTTTTGAACCGTTTTACACCAAGAAAGTAATGGGTAGAAGCGGTACCGGTCTCGGGCTTACGGTGGTCTGGAATACCATGGAGGATCATGGCGGTAAAATAGTCGTAGATAGCAGCGAAAAAGGAACACGTTTTCAACTCTATTTCCCGGTAAGCAAAGAGGAAGGTATCGATCAAGCCGAGAATGATAAGACAGAAGAACTTACCAGTAACAGTGAGCGTATTTTGATCGTGGATGACGAACCGCAAATGCGGGATATTGCCAGTCAGATGTTGCGGCCCTTGGGCTACAAGGTTGATTCAGTCTGTTCAGGTGAATTGGCTATTAAATTTGTAAAGGACAATCCTGTTGACTTAATCGTAATAGATATGCTGATGGAACCTGGTATGAACGGGCGTCAAACATATGAAGAGATACTTAAGCTCTATCCCGATCAGAAAGCCATCATTACCAGCGGTTTTTCTGAGAGTGATGATGTTAAGGCGACTTTTCAACTCGGGGCTGGAGGATTTATCAAAAAACCTTACTCAATGGCTCAACTTAGTCGAGCAGTTCAGGAAGCGTTAAATAACTGATTATATCAGTTCAATAGCATGCGTAGATTATAGTCCTACACATCTTAACCTCCTGCTTGACCGCCGATGGATCTTGCTGATCCTCTGAAATTTTGACCAACAATTTATGGGCAACCAATCTTCTCTTTCATGGGTGACCTTGTCAAGAAACATCTCAACCATGCGCAGGTCTCTGATACTTGACTAGTTTAAGGAAAGGTCACCCTTTGTCCATGAGAAGGATCATGAAAGCCACTAAAATCGAACAGGCAAAATCATTTGTGGCAACCTTGTTTCCTCCAATGGAAAGGGAACACAGAAAAGAACTGCTTGAGAGAATTGCTGATAGCGCTCAGATCAACCATGATTACATAGTGTTGATGAGTCTCTCAAACGGTCGGTTAAGAGATGTAAAGAGAAGGTCTAAAGTGACTGGTTAAATGACGGGATCAAGTTGAGATTAAAACAAATTACGGCACACATCATTATAAAATCTCGTTCCAAGTTTCCAGCTGAACTCTTATGAAAATTTGATAGAAAAATTACCTCAATGATACAGAAAAAAACTTCTTATTCTACTTCTGATATTTCAATATGGAAAGATTTATTACGATATTGTAATCCATTGAGGTCGTGCATTCGTTAGTGTGATATCTCCTGAAAAAAATATCTGTCTATGATTATGATTTCACATAAGAATAGATGACACCACATATTGGGTAATATTGTGGATCGATTTATGTAAGTAATATTACCTACATAAAAATTGGTAGTACACGCTCATAGACAAGTCTCGTGTGTGTGATTATTTTTAAATAAGTGATGGGCTTGGCTATACTACCGGAGGGCAATATGGCAGAGATAAAAAAAGCCATCTCGGATGATTTGACATTACGAGAAGTAATAGGTTCGCCAGATATTGATGCCTTCATGAGTGCTATTCAAGAGAATTTTGCCGGACACCCAACCAAATACCTTGTGTGGGATTTTTCAGAAGCGTCTCTATCTCATTTGTCTACCAGCGATATTCAACGTCTTGTGTCCAATGCAAAACCATACTTCCAATTTAGGGCAGGTGGAAAAACAGCATTTGTTGCTCCGGACGCAACAAACTATAGATTAGCAAGAATGTTCGAGGCGTTCTTTGAACTTGAGGACTCTCCGGTTGAGGTGCAGGTGTTCCACGATCTGTTGACAGCTGCCAAATGGATAGATCGAAGTAGATTACCAATCCTTTCTTAGCGTATACTTTGTTAGAAAACTAGATAAAGCCAAACCTGCCGTAATTTGTTGGAATTTCTTAACG
>JAOZLO010000333.1:1116-1435 GCA_029934775.1 Desulfocapsaceae bacterium | reverse complement strand
TGACAGCTGCCAAATGGATAGATCGAAGTAGATTACCAATATCGCATCAAACAAGGGCAGAATCATAACGAGGGTATGCTTCAACAAGAGAGACTCTGAATATCCAGAGTGAGTTCGACTTTCATGTGTGGCTGGGGTTGTTACCCTTACCAGGTACCAAGACATTTATAATGCCACACTAATAATGTGAACAGCTTGCCAACTTCCTCAAGTTTGTCTTCATGCGACCTACCATGATTTTACACCTGGGTTATCTGTATCAGTGTATTAAGAGAAGTGATGCAGGTTATATAAAAGGTGAGAAACAAGTAACCTGCCA
>JAOZLO010000333.1:0-1106 GCA_029934775.1 Desulfocapsaceae bacterium | reverse complement strand
CCCTGCCAGTCCCGAGCAATATGTATCTGCAGTAACTGAAGACTGTCCGCCAAGGTTTTTTCAACTTGCACAAATACCGCCTTGTATCATACAGAAGTTTTCTGATGGCTTGAAGATTGAATGAGGTAAGGTTTCGTTGCTGTGGGCAATCGAAATCTGAAGAGATATACAGATAAGGTCAACCTGACCCCGGTTGCAAAAAATCGCTTTTTCTGGAAAATTGGCCGACAGGCCGTGGTTCACGGATTCAGGAAGAAGATTAAGGTTGAGCTCTCCTGCTGGTGGTTGATCTTGTCCCTGGCACCCTTCTGACAGATTCTCAAAATTTCTGTAAAAAATATTTCAATTGTGATTGAATTTATTATTCCTCCATTATACTACAGTGTGTTCTTCAACAATGGGATTACAACAACTTTTTTCTGTTCTTTCACCACCGTCACATTCTGTGCGGTTGCATCAGTCGCCCCACCATTATCAGTCACAGTCAGTGTAACAGTATATGTCCCGGCAGCGGCATAGGTAAGATTCGAGTTTTGTGCTGTTGCACTGTTGCCGTCACCAAAATCCCAATCCCAGGATACGATATTGCCGTCAATGTCAGTACTCTGATCTGTGAAAGTGACGCTCAGGCCTGCAGAGGCAGAGTTAAAACTGGCATTTGGAAGAGCATTTACTGGTGATGACACGCAGTTTAAAGCCGCTGGCAGATTGACCTGACCATGCTGCGTCCAGGAAAGAAAATTCTGCCCCAGAGCACCGACCGTATCGGCACTGTTTTCAAGGCAGTTACGTACCAGCTCCATGGTGGGGCTGGGCAGATAAGCCCACAGCATTGCCGCAACTCCCGATACAATCGGTGTTGCCATTGATGTGCCGGATTTCCAATCATAGCACCCATTGGGATCGTTCGGTGCCAGTCCGCAAAGGTCGGACGGAACTGCCGAAAAAACAGTATCTCCCGGAGCCGCCACAGATACCCAGTCATCAACATCGTTGCTGAATGTCGAAAATGATGCAAGATTGTCGTAGTAATCTGTGGCTGCAACGCCAATGACATTTGGATATGCAGCGGGATAATGTCTGATAGTGCCGTACTCGTTGCCGGT
>JAOZLO010000037.1 GCA_029934775.1 Desulfocapsaceae bacterium | reverse complement strand
ATGGGTTACATCAATAACTTTCAGGCCGGCAAAAGGGCGCTGATCGGAGACGTTCTGTTCAGACCGGTTCATTTTCCTGTCTCCTCTGTCGTAATTTTCTGTTTACGGTATTCTCGCCAGAAGGCCGAAACTATCATTGCAGCAGTTATCAAAATGAGTATTTGGCAAATAGGGCGACCGAAAAAGAATCTAAAGACAGAACCTTCTGTTTCTGCCAGGGTAAGTGAGCGGATGAAGTTATCTTCAATAAGTGGTCCCAGGACAATTCCTAGGATTACCGGCGCAATCTTAAAGCCGGATCTAAGCATTAGAAATCCAAGTAATCCACAAGCCGTTGCCACCCCGACGTCAAAAACCTCGGCTCTGACCGCATAGGATCCGATAAAGGCGAGGACGAGAACGGCCGGAATGACAAATGCTGGACGGATAGTTAGAATTGATGAGTAGATGGGGGTTGCAAAAGTTCCCACCACATAGAGCGCGATTACCGTGGGGATAAAAGCGAGTATGAAACCGTAGACAATCTCGCCATTATATACAAAGAGATCGGGGCCGGGGATCAGACCATTGATAGTCAGGGCACCTAAAAGGATTGCAGCACTCGCCGAACCAGGAATTCCAAAAGCCAGCAGTGGTACAAGGGAACCGCCTACCATGGCGTTATTAGAAGTCTCAGAAGCCAGTATGCCCTCGAGATTCCCCTTACCAAACTCATCAGGTTTCTTTGACCAGCGTTTTGCCTCACTGTACGCAACAAAACTGGCAATTGAGGCTCCGGCACCAGGGAGAATCCCTATAATTACCCCTATCAACGCAGACCGCAGAACCAGAAAAGGACGTATCACAGCAAACCTCAGAGTCCGAGCCAATGCCCCGGGTTCAGGTTTGGTATCATTTGCATGTAATTCAGCCCGTCCCAGCTGGTTTAACATTTGCGAGACAGCGAAAAATCCAAGCAGCATTGGGATAAGCGGCAATGGTGCTTCCATCTGATAATAGCCAAATGAAAAGCGTGGATACCCGGAGCCAGGATCTGCGCCGATAGTTGCCAGCCACAAACCAAGGCAGGCAGCGATTACACCCTTGGAAAAGTCTTTAGCCGTGAGATTACATACGACTGCCAGACCAGCAATTGCCAACCAGAACATCTCAGCAGCATTGAATTTTAGAGATAGAGCTGCCAGTGGAGGAGTAAATATAAGCAGGATAATGATCCCAAAAAAACCTCCCACACTAGACCCCAGAACCGCCGTATAAAGAGCTTCTCTGGCTCTGCCCTTCCGGGATAAAGGGTATCCATCCATGGCTGTACAGATTGCAGCCGGTGTTCCAGGTGTGTTAATAAGAACAGCAGAGATCGAACCTCCATACTCGGCGGCCATATAAATTGCACCAAGCAGTACCAGGGCACTCATCGGGTCGAGTACAAAGGTCATGGGCAGAACCAGGGCTATGGTAACCGATGCACTGATTCCGGGCAGGGCCCCGCCTATTATTCCAATCATCACGCCCAATACTGACAGTCCGAGGGTTTTCATGGAAAAAAGTCCAACTGCTGCGCTATAAAGGGTGTCAAATGGTATATCCATCTTTAAACTCTCTGCCGGGATTCTGGCTCTACATAGTTATTATTTGGACATCTTTTCCTTCTTAAAGAGGTCAAATATCCACTGGTTCGTTTTCATAAATTGTGTCATGTACATTTTCATTTGTGCCGCAGTACGGAAATCAACAGCAAGTCCTGCTTTTTCAAGATCCTTAACAAATGCAGGATCATCCTTCATCTTCTCAAAAGCTGCCCTTAAGTGGGCAACCACATCATCAGGGGTATTTTTCGGAGCTATGATACCCCTGGTCACATAATCGATAATATCTAAGCCCTGTTCACTGAATGTAGGAACATGATCGGCAAGGCGATACCGCTTCTCTCCGGATACTGCAAGGGTTCTGAGATCTTTTGCCTTTCTCACGGAGTGCATCGCGTTAGTGTTTCCGAGATCAATTTCTCCACCAAGCAGACCTTTGATCTGCTTTGAACCACCGTTGTAATGAACAGGAGTCACCTCGACACCAGCTGCTTTCATGAACATGAGAACCAAACCATGCCCGCCTGAATAAATACCGTTGGTACCTACCTTCAGTTTCCCGGGATGAGCCTTTGCATAATCGATAATATCCTGAAGGGTCTTGAATGTGCTGTCTTTTCGAACATGAAAGGCCGATGGAATAAGAACAGGGGTACCCAACTGGACCAGATCACTCAGTTCATAACTCTCTGAATCTTCGGTTTTGAGAACCGGCTGATAAATCATGTTGGGAAGCATGGCTGCCGCAAGACTGTATCCATCAGCCTTTTTGCGCAGTACGCCGTTGATGGCTATCAGTCCGGCACCGCCTTTCTTGTTGGTAACAACAAATCGTTTTCCGATATACTGGGGAGCGTATTTACCGACGATGCGGGTAAAGGTATCTACACCACCCCCAGCTCCCCAGCCGACAACAACATTAATGGGTTTACTGGGGTACTCAGCAGCTGTGACAGATACAACAGTTGTTCCGAATAATAGAGTGGACAGCAGTAAACATATTAAGATTCCCGGGTATTTGTATCTGTTCATCTTTTACATCCTCCGTGGTTTATGATTGGTGATTGTTACGTTTTTTTCAGCCCCCAAATAGTCCTTCAACCGGAAAGCTGACATTAAGGACAAGTGAAAACAGAAGCCAGAGAGCAATGGAAACTCCCGCACTGAAGGTAACAAACAGGGTAACCTCTTTTGCGCTCTCCGGCTTTCCGTTCAACAGCACAGCAATTGAAAAAAGAAATATCGCTGATAGAATAAAAAAATTTATCCATTTGGAAAGAATGATCAGAGTAAACCAGGCTAAAATTGTTACCCCGAGCCGTAACCAAGAAACATTGGAAAAGGCTGACTTCCCATCCCTTGACTGTTTGAAGGCTTTTAAAATCATGGTCAGCGAGGCAAAGGCCATGATACCTGAAATCAGAGACGGCATAAGAGCAGCACGGTCGGGAAAACTGCGACTGATTGAAAAGATAAAAATGGCTCCAAGTAAAGAAAGAGCGCCGACAGCAAGGTCAAGCGTTCTGGCGGTCATAAGTTTCTCTCCTGTTTTTCTCTGTTATTCTCCGATGAATATATTGCTCATATGTTGGATATGATATAGGCTGCCACTCATGCAGGCAATAGACAATATCATATAGGTTTATTCATTTTTGTTATAAAGTGGCGGGGAGCATATGAAACTTATTCGACTACAGGCCTATAATGAAGTGATGAATGCCGGAACTGTCACAGAAGCATCCCGCAGGCTGAAGTGCAGCCAGCCACGGGTAAGCAGGTTAATCTCTGAGCTTGAGGAGGAAATAGGTTTCCCGCTCTTTACAAGAGAGAAGCAGCGTCTTGTACCGACAGCAGAAGGAAAGCTTTTTTACCAGGAAACAGAAAGTATATTATTGGGCATCGATGATATTGGGAGAATTGCCGAAGATATCTACCATAACAGAGAGACCTGCCTGCGGGTACTCAGTCAGTCACACCTGGCCCATGGTCTTATCCATCATGCAATTGGTGCATTTGAGAAAAAAACAGAAGGAATACGATATTATCTTGAGATTCGACCTCGGGAGGAATTAGCACAATGGCTTGGAGGGCATCAATTCGATCTGGCGTTTTCACCACTACCAGCAAAATACCCTCTGGTCAGACACGAGCAGCTTATCTCGGTCAAACTTCTCGTTGCAATGCATAAGTCTCATCCCCTCAGCGCAAAAAATTATATAACCGTACAGGATTTGAACACAGGGCCGATTATCGCCCTAACCAGGGGAATGATCATGCGGCAGCGCCTGGATGACCTGTTTCATGAGACTGGACTTATTCCCAATATCAGAATTGAAACGCCAACGGTGTTATCAGCCTGCCAACTGGCCCTCCAGGGTTTAGGCATCACCCTGACAGATCCATTTATTGCAAATGTATTTGATTGCAAAGATCTTATTGTTCGCCCCCTGGCTCCCGACTACAAAATAACTTATGGCGTTCTGTATCTCCGCCAGACTCCCCCCAGGCCCCTGGCGCGACAATTCATTGAGGTGACACGACTGGTAGCTCAGGAAATTGCAGTTAAACAGGCAGCTTTATACTGATGAAATGGCATTTCCTTTGGACTGCAATGCAAATTTCCCACTCTTGAAGCCCTGTTATAATAAACAAGAGATAAGCACCCTTATGAAACCAGGGGTGCGTATGATAATTTTTTGAATGCTTATTTTTGACATCACTTTTAATATTCCCCATACAATTTCAGCAGTGTCCGGTTAAAAATTGCAAAGCAACGAAAACAGATATCAACTTATCAGATACGGCAGATCATTCATTGATATTGCAACCCTGGGGCAAAAGAAGGTACATACATCACAGTACCAGCAGTCATCTCGATATTTCATAAACGGATAACCTTTACTGTCCATGGCCAACACATCCATCGGGCAATATTCTACACAGATGCCACATTTATTGCAGCGAGATGCATCCACTTCAATCCATTCATAATTGGCCTTTTCTATTGTATTTATATTAAAAAGGGTCATTTATTTCTCCTTACCCGGCATAAATTTCCTGGGTGTCGCCATGCCTTGTTTTTCAAGCGTACCAGCCATCCATTTGTCCTGTTTTGGGTTGATCCAGTTGGCTTCTTTTTTGAAGGGGATACCAACGTCAAAAGAAAGCTCAGGATATTCGTATTCCATTTTAGCAGGGAAATCCCACTTCAAATCAGGTACTTTCCTCTTGGATAATTTCATGGAATCACCTTGCTTTTTAATCACAACCCATTGTCCATCCCATTCTGATTTACTCTCAGGAATATCGACACGCCAATGCTGATATCCCCAGCGGCTTTCTGTTCTGTATAAACTTGAGCGAGCCATCATTTCACCTACGGCTAAAATACATTTTATCTCATAGGTTTTAAGAAGATCGTGATAGTCTACAGCTTTAATTCGTGGAAGATCTTCTTTTCTAATTCTCTCCATCCACCATACTGCAATCTCGAGGAATTCAGGATTTTTGGGTGGTTTCATATAATGCTGTATTCGTGTCCTTGCCTTATATTCGACAAGATCTGTAGGCAGGCCGTTATCTCTTTTCAAGGGTTCTTCAAAGGTTTCAATTTCATTCTTAATCCATTTTTTAAGACCTTTATAGTCAACAGATGTGTTGAATTCCGAAGAATATTCTGCTGCTTTTTCACCGATTAGTCCTCCCATTACCAATGCCCCACCCAGATAAGAGTGGGGAAGACCGCCATCGACATCACCCGCAACATAAAGACCCTTGACACTTGACGCCCCGTTTTCATCAGCCAACACCCCTGAAGAACTATGGCCACCGCAAACACCAATTTCTTCTGCAAAAGCTAACTCAACAGCCTTCCCGTCCCTATAATCCTGACCTCTGTTCTGGTGGAAAATTTTCCTGCTGGTTCGTTCATTACCCCATAAAATTTTTTCAATGACTTGACTTTCTTCCTCGGGAAGGTGACTCATTTTGAGATGCGTCGGACCTCTTCCTTCGGCAAAGGCTTTCCACGATCCCATTTTGCTGTCGCCGGATGAATATCCATGGGACCAGGTGGGATTTCCGCTTTTATCTGTCCCGTATGCTCCTCTTGGTGCTGCAACATAGCCGCACCCCGGCCCCTGGTGATCCTTTATCAGGGAGTTTGCTTGGAAACATTCCATGTTCACCAGCTCCGCTCCTGCCTGGTAGGCCATATAATAACCATCCCCGGCATTGCCCGGAAATTCATAACAGCCTACAAGATAACCTGAGCTTGCCAGCCCCATGCGCGCAGCACAGCCAGTGGTTAAACAGACACTTTTTGTTTTGAAATAATAATAATCCCCAGTTCGAATATTGAATGCAAAAACTCCCTTTACAACATTATCCTCGGTGATAACCTGCAGGGCAGCTGTCCGGTTATAAACTGTGGCATCACTATCCCGCACCGCTTTTGCCAAAGCCCTTTTCATCTCTTCACCATCCATTGGCAATAATAACGGCTTCTGGATGGGATGCAGATAAAACAACTGATAATTCCCGTCTTCATCCACGGGAAACAGGCTGCCTTTTTCTCTATCCATTATCTTTTCAAGATCTTCTATCAGCTGCGGGCAACGCTTGCCAAACTCATAGGAAACGTTCTGGTCGAGCACTCCCTCTGTGACTTTTGTCGTATGTTCAACAACGTCCTCAGGATAGCTGTAAGGTGGAACAGACATGGTATTCAGTGCATCCATACCCCGTCCGGCACCACCACTGGTATCCATATGGCTTTTATCCAATACCACAATTTTTACATTTGCATCTGCCTGTCTCGCTTTAATTGCAGCCATCGTACCGGCGGCACCTGCACCAACTACAACAACATCTGTTTCTATAATATGGTACATAGCGATTACTCCCTGTTAGAATTTTTGTTTTTCATGTTTTTATATACGGTCCATGAGATCATCAGGAGGGTTAGAAAAAGGAAAAAACCTGCTATGGGTTTTGTTACAAAAACCGTAGGGTCTCCTCCCGATATCCTTAATGCCTGGCGAATGTATACCTCGATCATAGGCCCTAAAATGAACGCTATTAAAAGAGATGCGGGGCTTAGACCCCATTTTTTCAAAAAGTAACCAAATATACCGAACAGCACCATCACCTTTACCTCAAACAGACTCTGGTGTGTGCCATAGGCACCAATACTGCACAGAATAAGAATGATAGGAAAGAGATAGGATCGAGGAACGGAAATAATCCACTGACCTATCTTCATTAATGGCAGGGGGATGATGAGCATGAAAAAATCTGACACAATCAAAATCATGAACAGCCCATAGATTGTTGCGGGGTGCTCCTGCATGAGCATGGGGCCGGGTGCCAACCCATGAATCATGAATGCACCCATTATAACTGCCGCAGATAGTGCACCGGGGATACCCAGAGTAATGAGCGGGATAAGACTTGTTCCGCAGACAGCATTATTTGCAGCCTCTGGTGCGGCGATTCCTTTCAAAGATCCCTTGCCAAATTCATCAGGATTTTTTGACATTTTTTTAGCCTGATCATATCCGATGAACGCTGCTGTGACACTTCCTACTCCAGGTAATGCGCCACAAAAGGATCCGAGACAGCTGGATCTGAAAATTGTACCGATGCAGCTCTTAAATTCCTGCCACGATACGCGTTGATCTGCAGGATTTGTAGACTGTTTAATTCCCCTGCTTTTCACATCCTTCCAGCCCTCTTCCATCTGTATCAGGACCTCACTCATAACCAGCAGGCCGATAAGCATTGCCAGCAGGCCAATTCCCGCATCCAGTTCAAGAGATCCAAAAGTGAACCGGCGTTGTGTGGTTATTGGATCCAGGCCGACTGTTGCAATGAGTACTCCAAGGGCTGTTGACATCAAACCTTTAACCTGGGAGCCACTGCCTGTGTCGGAGACAACAACAAGAGCAAATATTATCAGCATTGCAAGTTCTGCAGGACCAAACATAAGTGCCATTGCTGCAATTGGAGGGGCTACCAGCATCAACAGACTGTCACTGAAAATTGCTGCTGTCACCGATGCAAAGAGTGCCATTTTAAGGGCTTTGCCCGCTTTTCCCTGTTTTGTAAGGGCATAGCCATCAATAGCAGTAGGTGCAGCTTCCGGTGTACCTGGAGCATTTAACAGTATCGCCGATATTGAGCCACCATAGACACTGCCTTTCCAGCATCCAACAAGCATGGAAATAGCAAAGAGAGGTGTCCAGGTATAGGTAATGGGAATGAGCAGGGCAATGGCCATGGTACCATTTAGTCCAGGTATCGCACCAAGCAGTGAACCTAAAAATATCCCCAGGGCTGCTCCAAATAAATTATTAACTGTTAGAGATACAGATGCAGCCTCTATAAGAATTTCATACACAACAAGGCCTCCTTAATCCAAAAGATTTTCAATGAGGATTCCAACTGGAAGAGGTGCATATAAAAACTTCTCAAATGAGACATAAAGAATCCCGAGTGTTACTGTGGTAATAATGGAAATCTGTTTTAAATCTTTAACTTTAAAAACCCAGAACAAAACGAACATCACAATAGCTGATGTCAGTAGAAAGCCTGTGTAGTCAAGAAACCAAGAATACGCGATCATTATAGCCATCACAGACAACAGGCTTGGTGTAGGTGTCTTGTGGCTATCCTCTGATTTAATTCTTATTTTCATCTTGAAATTCAGAGATTGAATTGTAAGAATTATACTTAATAGCAAAATAAAAATAGTTGTCAGGACAGGCATTAAAGCCGCCGGTTCTGTAAAAGATCCGACGTGATCTGGTATTAAAAAAAACAGCACCATCAAACAAAACAGGGAAAAACAAATACCAAGTTTAAAATCGTATCTATTTTGTATCATAATGGTGTCTCTGTAAAAAATGTCAGGGAAGGGGAACTGTCCTATATAAGGCAATTCCCCATTGTGGCAATAGTGAAATGCTATTGGACTTTTACGCCTAGCTCTTTTAACAATCCGCCCCATTCTTTGGCCAGGCTTTCTAAAAGGGTCTGATACTCTTTTCCATCCATAAATTTTGGATGTAAATCGAGTTTTCCTGTACTTTTGATTACTCCCTTATCTTCTGCTGCCACCTTAAATGCGTCAGATATCATCTTCCTTGCCTCTTCTGGAATACCGGCCGGGGCAACAACAGACATGTATGAAATCTGGGAGAACCCAAATCCTTTTTCTTTCATGGTAGGTACATCAGGTGTGGCGGAAAATCTGTTTTCACTTGTGATAAGAAGAGCCTTTATTTTACCAGCCCTTACCGAGGAAACAACGGAAGCCATCGTGTTATTAATTACATCAACGTGTCCACCCAAAAGCGCTGCTGTTGCCTTCACGCCTCCCTGGAATGGGACATGCCTCCAGTCAAGATCGAGCTCTTTACCGATTCTTGCTGTAACAAGATGATTGGTTGTACCGGTGCCTACACTGCCGTAGGTAACCTTACCCGGATTTTCTTTTACATAAGCGATAAAATCTTCCCAGGTGTTCCAGGGCGCGTCCCCCCTGACGAGGATTGCATATTCATAGGGCATAAGTGCACAGACCTGGATCAGGTCTTCAAAAGGTTTGTAGGGAACCTCACGAATTTGCGGGATAATTGCTACAGCAGGCATATTGCAGGTTCCGATCGTGTAACCGTCATTTCTTGCTCTTGCAACTTCGCTTACACCTAAAGTTCCACCTGCGCCCTTTTTATTCATACAGATAACTGCCTGATTCAACACCTCAGTTGCCTTTGAAGCCATCAGTCTTGCAGCAGTATCGGTTGTTCCACCAGCAGAGAAATTGATAATGAGTTTTATCGGTTTTTTCGGATAATCTGCAGCCATAACTGAAGTACATAGCGCTAATGTCAACACCACACCTAACATACTGAAAAAAATCCTTTTCATTTGTTCCTCCTTTGCTATCATGCAATTGTTGTTGTCAAGACGAATGGACTCAGTTGCTCTGTGAAGAAATCCTGCTTACCAGTTCAGCGATTTCTTTTCGGCGACTGAGACCCATTCTCTTGTCTATAGCTGCTACAGTTATTGCAGCAACAATTTTACCATGCCGATTTCTAACCGGCACACCTACGGATGTAACACCTTCATGAAACAACCCTTTACTTACAACAAACCCATTTTTCTGTGAGTTTTTTGCCAGCTTAGTGATATCACTGTTTGTCAGGCCCTTATGGTCAGGATATCGATCCTGGTTATCAGACAAGACCATTTTGAACTCTTCTTCAGGCAAAAAAGCTATTAAAGCCAGACTCCCTGCCCCGATACCCAGCGGTCGCCTTGCCCCAATTTCAATTGTCATAGCCCTAATGGGGAATTCACCTTCAACTCGATCCAGACACAAGACATCATTGCCGGATCGAATTAGTAAAAATACGGTATCTTCCGTTTTTTCTGCTATCTTTTCAATTACCGAATGATACCGTTCACAAATTGAAAAATGGTGAGCCTCCATGCCGATATGATAGAGTTCAATGCCTAAGTGGTAGAGTTTGGATATAGAATCATAGGTCAAAAACCCTTCAAGAACCAAGGCCGAAAGAATTCGATGAACTGTGGCTGTATGCAGTTCCGTATCTCTGGCAATTTTTGAGAGGTTTACACCCTGCTTGTTATATTTGGCAACTGTTCTCAACAGTAAAACGGTCCTTTGAACACTTTGCGTTCCTTTGGAATTTTGAACCATTTTTCTCCTTTAGATCGTTTCAAATTTTGATACTCAATGATGCTTCTTAATCTGTTTAAAGAAATGCAGCAAGGAAATAATATCATATTGCAATAATTATTTATCATAATATGACAAATAGTGCTGCTTCGATATCTGGTACATTAAAAGAAAGAAGAGTCACAGTTAAGCTATTGCCTGTCCCGTTATTAAGTAAAATCCCTGCGATGAATCCAGTCGGCTTGATCGTGATTCAGGTTTTTATCCTGAATGATCAAGTCAAAGAGTGCGATCCACAGCGTATCCTGTTAATTTGGAACAATTCTATTTTGAGATGACTGATAGCTCTCCTAATCGAAAATAAATGTGCAATCAGGTTAAAAGATATCACGGTAATGGAAACAAAGAAAATCAGACTCGGGATTTTTTCACAGCTTCAGACTGTTATTCAACGACTCCAGACTATCGGAGCCAGGGATGATCTGGATATCCAACTTTATCCCCAAGGTCTTGACGATGCTATCCCCATAGGCATCGAAATGGAAAAAACCGGTGTTGAAGTCATCATATCCCGTCGCGGTACTGCACAGATGCTAAGAAAGGTGCTGGAAATACCAGTCCTTTCATTTCCCCACAGATCCATAGACATGCTGATGAGCCTCAAGGAAGCTGCTGCAAAAGGGCGAAAAGTGCTTGTTCCCATGTATTCTCAGAAAATGAGTGGAATAGAAGTTCTGGAAAGTTTACTGGATATTGAATTAAAACAGGTCATTTATCACGATAAAGAAAGTTTGGGCCACGTAATCACCCTTGGCAAAAGAGAGGGATGTGATGTGGTGATCGGGGGAAGTGTCTGTGCACAATACTCAAAGGTCTTAGATATCAGTTTTGTTGAGACGCAAACGCCGGAAGACGATATCGTGGCCACTGTTGAAAATGCAATATCTGCTGTACTCTCCAACCGGCAACAGAAGGTCATTGCCCGGGAGTACCTATCTATAATCGATGCCGCTTCCGATGGCATTGTCGCCTCCGACAACACCGGTATTGTTAAAAGAATGAACCAGACCGCAAGGCAAATTCTTAAAATCAACCGGGAGGATGCCATCGGTGCCTCCCTGGCCCATGTATTTCCCGACTGCCCTTCAGCAGAAATGCTACCAACCAAAAATCCGTTAACAGACCAATTGGGGAAGATTCGAAGATCTCGTTTCGTCTTCAATCATACTCCTATTTTTCTGGAAAACGAGATTATTGGGACGGTTACAACATTTAAAAATATATCCAACGTACAGAAGTCTGAACAGGCCGTTCGGCGTTCTCTGTCGAGAGGTTTCAAAGCAACTTACCTAATGAAGGATTTTTTATATGTAAGCAAGGTCATGCACGATATCGTTGAAATGGGAAAACAATTTGCAAAGACAAATTCTACTGTTCTTGTCATGGGTGAAACCGGTACCGGCAAGGAGATACTTGTCCAGGGTATCCATAATTTAAGCCCCAGGTCCCTTAACCCTTTTGTCTCGATCAACTGTGCCGCACTGCCGGAACAACTCCTGGAGAGTGAACTTTTCGGATATGAAGAAGGGGCGTTTACCGGGTCAAGAAAGGGAGGAAAAGCTGGACTCTTTGAACTGGCTCATCTGGGAACCATATTTCTTGACGAAATTGATTCAACCCCGTCAATCGTTCAGACCCGTCTACTCAGGGTTCTTCAGGAACGGGAAGTAATGCGCCTGGGCGGTGACAGAAAGATCCCTATCGATGTCCGTGTCATTGCCGCTGCCGGACGGGATCCGATCGAAGCCGTCAATGATGGGGATTTTCGATCCGACCTGTTTTACCGGATAAATGTCCTCAGAATAAAAGTTCCTCCACTTCGGGAACGAAAAGAGGATATACCTATGTTGCTGAACTTTTTTATGGTGCAGTACACCAGGAGAATTGAGGCTGAATCAATTGTTCTGCCTTCAGCATATCTTGAAAAATTGGTTGGGTACAATTGGCCCGGAAATATACGCCAGCTCAAAAATTTTTCCGAACGACTGGTAATGAGCGTTTCGTTCAAAAACACAGTGCAGACGCTTGATGACCTCTATAATGATTTGGCCAATAATCAAAATGGTAATTCTGACCATATTGAAGAATCAGTTACTGTTGGGTCTTCTGCCAATAATGCGCTTGGTGTACAGGAAAAAAGTGAAAAAAACATTATAGAGCACGCTCTGATTAAAGCAAAATACAATAAGAAAAAAGCGGCAGACCTGCTCCAGATCAGCAGGTCAACGCTTTGGCGTAAGATGAGAGAGTTGAAACTGTATGATTGATTAGAACTCATTTGCCTGCCACATAGATAAACCTGCCATAAAACATATCAATGCTATGCCTCCGGCAGTAAGAAGAAGGGTCCTGGCCCAGGTTCTGCCAGCTCGTAAACGGAGGGAAGAACCAGAGACAGACTGAAACTACAAATATTAATTATCAAATTGGTAAAATAATAGACTGGGCTGCACCACGATGCGTGGACACATACAAGCAATTGAATCATATTGTAGCGACTAAACATTTCAATATGCAACTAATTGTTTCAAAAAGTCAACAGGTCGATCATCCCTGTTTCACTGTAACGGTCAACAATCTCTATTGAAATCAAGTATTTCACATAAATACAATTCCTGGC
>JAOZLO010000332.1 GCA_029934775.1 Desulfocapsaceae bacterium | reverse complement strand
CTGGGTAAAATAAAGCGCGCATCACAGGGGCAGTTCAGTATAAATGCAAGAGATAAAAACAACCAGCATATCAAACGTATAAGGGTTGTTTCTACAGTTGAATATTATTTATCTGACTAGGAGACTGACCTAGCCGAGAGCCTCCCTGTATAATGAGGACACCTCTTCAAAAAGCCCGATTGCTTCCAGAGAATCCCGAAGAAGTTCAGGTTGATCTAAAAAATCTTTCATAAAAAAAACTTCCGACGCCTTCAGGTAAATACGAAGGATATCCACCATACGCCCTTCAAGGAGCTTCTCGACGACCAGAAATAGATTTTCCTCGTCCCTGTAAGGATGTAACTGCCTGACCCTGACAAGCATCTTGGAAATATAAAAAAGCAGTGTTGAGTCGACACTTTTGACTGTCTTTCTGTGTCCCGGAAGAATCACCTTAGACCGCAACGAAACAAGTTTACGGAGAGTTGCACAGTAAGCCCTGTAGTTCTTAAACCTGCCACCCGCCTCAAGATCCATATCAAGTACAGGACACTGATAAACTCCCCGTAACAGTGTATCACCTGTGATTGCCCAATCCTTGCCCACATAGACGAGATCACTCTGAGAGTGACCGGGACAGCCGACCACCTCTATCCCAAGATGATCTGGCAAATCAATTTCAGCAGTAAAATGCTTTTCAGGAAAAGGGGGGAAAAGAGAACCACTTTCGAAAATTTTTCTCAACTGATTGAGATAATTTTCGCCAAACCCAAGTTCGACCAGCAGATGATACATCTCGTCCATCCGCTTCTGATGATTATCAATTTTCAGACAATCGTTATAGGGCAGATAGATTGCCGCATCACTGTTACTCTCAATCCAGGCTGCCTGACCATAGTGATCGATATGGCAATGGGTAATGATTACATGCTTCAGCCGTTCCAGATCTACATTTTTCTTCAGAAACTGTTCAGCCTCAGACGTAGGAGGGCCGGTATCAAACAGAACAAGATCACCGCCCAGTTCAGCAGTATAACAGTGAACCGGCCCGGCAATATAGGGTGTACTGATTGTATGCTGGCAAGGTATCATAAATCAAACCCAGGCAAACGGGAAAAGTCCACAACCAGCACCTTAAAAAATATACTTTTCTTCATCACATGCGGCTTTTGCCAATAGTCGTTTTGCAGACAGAAGACCGGTGGCATCATACTTGGCAAAACGTCGTACACCGGAAAGGATCATGGTCAGAGTATCACCCTCCTCAACAAAAAATGCCCCTTTTTTCGCTGCTGTTCCGGCAATTTCAGTAGCCTCAAAGGCAAAAACCTTCACCGCAGATTTCAGCAACTCCTGTCTGTGCTCAGAACTGGTAACAAAATTCTTCTCTGCACGAAGTACTGTACTCTCAAGAGCGAAGATCTGGATGGCGATATCTGCTGCAGCCAGGAGAATCTCCTGCTCATCAGCCAGCTTGTCCATATATTTCTGAACACCGGCACCAGCCAAGATAAGAAAGAGAGTTTTGAGATTTTTTATCAGCACCTTCTCACGCACAAACAGAATTTCATCATCCACTTCTTCAAAACTTGGGGTCATAAGAGCCTCAAAAGCCTTCATTGCCTCCGCCTGTAATGGCAGTTCCCCCTTCATCGATTTCCGTAGAATCATACCCGGAATGAGCAGACGGTTAATCTCATTGGTACCTTCATATATCCGGTTAATTCTCTCGTCACGATAGTAACGCTCTGCTGGGTAATCACTGACAAAACCATATCCACCGTAAATCTGCAGAACCTCATCAACAGTCTTGGCCAGAACCTCACTACAAAAAACTTTGGAAATACCGCATTCCGGCGCATACTCTTCAATACCCTTGAGATACTCTTCATAGTAGTTGTCAATCCCCTTCTCGACGGTAGCAAGTTTCTCATCGAGAAGACCGGCCAGACGATAAACAAGAGATTCCGAGGCAAATATCTCTGTGGTAAGGTCCGCTATTTTCTCAGAAATTGCCCCAAACTGAGCGATAGGGGTGTTAAACTGCTTACGTTCGTTAGCATATTTAATACCATCAACCAGTGCACTCTTTGCTGCACCTGTAACACAGGCACCAAGCTTGAAGCGACCGATATTCAGAACATTAAAGGCAATTTTATGGCCTCTTCCTTTCTCACCCAGAACATTTTCAACTGGAACCTTGCAATTATCGAGAATAATCTGGGTAGTTGAAGAGCCTTTGATACCAAGCTTTTTTTCTTCGACCCCAACGACCAACCCCTCAAAAGACTTCTCCACCAGGAAAGCTGTAAAATGAACTTTATCAATCTTGGCAAAAACTGTGAACAGCTCAGCAAAACCACCGTTGGTTATAAACTGTTTGGTGCCGTTTAGAATATAATGTTTGCCATCATCGGAGAGAACAGCACTTGCCTGGGCTCCCAGAGCATCACTGCCCGAACCGGGTTCCGTAAGACAGTAAGCTGAACACCACTCGCCGGAGATAAGCTTCTCCAGATATTGCTCCTTTTGAGCGGGAGTACCATAATAAATCAGGGGCAGGGTACCAATTCCCGTATGTGCAATAAATGCCACGGAGAAGGCTCCACTGCTGGAAATCTTCTCACCAACCAGCATGGATGAGGCCTTATCGAGCTCGAGTCCACCGTAGTCCTCCGGAGCATCCATCATCAAGAGTCCAAGTTCACCCGCCTTCTTCATCCCCTCCACAACTATATCAAACTTCTGCTCATCGATTTCTTCAACATGGGGTAAAATCTCGTTTTCAACAAACTGTCTGGTAGTCTCCGCCATCTGTTTATGCTCATCGGTAAAATCCTCAGGAGTAAAAACATCCTCGCACGAGGTTTCCACAATCAGATATTCACCACCTTTCAATAATTTTCTGGCCATTATATCCACCCGTATTAATTGTGATAATTGTGTATTTTAGCTACCAGACTGTTAGGATTCACTCCCTGAATCTCCGATTGCCTGCTACTATCATACATCTTTGCTAACAGCCTAATGCCTTCAGCCTTCAGCCTTTTATTATTATAACTTTTCAAATAGTCCTGCCGCACCCATACCACCGCCGATACACATGGAGACCAGACCATATCTGAGGTTACGTCGTCCCATTTCATGCAGCAGACTGGCGGTCAACTTGGCCCCTGTACATCCCAATGGATGTCCCAGAGCAATCGCACCTCCATTTACATTAATGATATCTTCATTAAGGCCAAGAGTTTTTATTACCGCCAGAGCCTGGGCTGCAAAGGCTTCATTGAGTTCGATAAGATCAATATCATCCTGTTTGAGACCGGCCAGCTTCAATACCGCTGGAATGGCTGCAATTGGGCCAATTCCCATCACCTCCGGAGATACACCTTTGACGGCAAAAGCTAGAAATCGGGCAAAGGGATCCTTACCAATCTTTTCCAGATAATCTTCTGAAACCACCATTGCGACAGCTGCACCATCGGTTATCTGAGAAGAATTTCCTGCAGTTACAGGGCCGCCGATCTTAAAAGCGGATCGGAGTTTTGCCAACCCCTCCGGAGTTGTGCCGGCTCTGACTCCGTCATCTACAATGACCAGCTCTTTTTCTTTTATTATTTTACCGTTAACAAGAACGTTCTTTTCAATTTCAACGGGAATAATTTCATCCTTAAATCTCCCGGCTTTAATTGCTGCGGCAGCTTTAGCATTACTCGCACTTGCAAAGACATCCATCATCGCACGATCAATACCATATTGCTCAGCAACCAGTTCAGCAGTAACGCCCATAGATGCGAAGGCCTCCGGCCAATCGACCATCATTGATGGATTAGCGCTGTACTTCAGGCCGCCAAGGGGTACGCAGGACATCGACTCAACACCGCCTGCAACAATACAGTCAGAAAAACCGCACATTACACGTTCTGCCGCCATGGCGATAGCCTGCAAACCGGAAGAACAGAACCTGTTGATCGTCTGTCCGGGAACCTCTACCGGCAACCCGGCCCTCAAGGCAGCGACCCTGCCCACATTCATGCCCTGCTCAGCTTCCGGAAAGGAGCAGCCCAGGTATACATCTTCCACGGTTGCGGGATCTGCATCTGTACGTTCAATTAATCCCTTAATAGCTGATGCTGCCAGATCATCCGGCCGCATATCTTTAAATTTACCCTTATTTGCCCGGCAAC
>JAOZLO010000036.1 GCA_029934775.1 Desulfocapsaceae bacterium | reverse complement strand
ACTGAGTATTTCACGACTCTGAAAGAGATGCCTCAGGTACCCTCTAGAATAATTTTTACAGGTATAGCAGGAACACTCTTCGTCAAGAGGTTTCCGGTCATCCCTGTATCTAGCATTTTTTATTATAACCTTTCCTTTAGCGGTAAAAAGAGTGCCGTTCCTGGCATTCCTGGTCGGCATGACACAGTCGAACATATCGATGCCCCGCCACACGCCTTCCACAAGATCCGAAGGAGTGCCGACGCCCATGAGATAGCGAGGGAAATCTTCAGGCAGACATGGCGCGGTTACTTCAGCCATATCGTACATTAGATTTTTTTCTTCTCCCACACTCAACCCGCCGATTGCATAACCATCAAACCCTATCTCTATAAGTTCTTCAGCGTGTCTTTTACGCAAATCGGGGTACATCCCTCCCTGAACAATGCCAAAAAGCAACTGATTACGCCTTGTATGTACCTTGCTGCAACGCCTGGCCCAGCGCGTCGTCAGGTCTGTTGACTCAACTGTCTCCTCTCTTGTCGCCGGGTACGGAATACAAGTGTCCAGACACATCATGATATCTGAACCAAGAGATTGTTGGACCTGTACTGCATCCTCCGGGCTGAGAAACAGTTTAGAACCATCAAGGTGAGAACGAAAAGCTGCCCCTTCCTCTGTAATCTTGGCAAGATCCCTGAGACTGAAAATCTGAAATCCGCCGCTATCTGTTAAAATGGCACCCTTCCAGTTCATAAACGTATGCAGTCCACCAAATCTTTCTATCAATTCATGCCCTGGCCGAATAAAGAGGTGGTAGGTATTACCTAGAATAATTCGGGCAGACATTTCATGCAGATTCTCAGGCGTTACAGCTTTAACTGTTCCCTGGGTACCAACAGGCATAAAAACCGGCGTCTGGAAGACACCATGACCTGTTTTCACCTCACCTCTTCTCGCCCCGGAATCGTGTGACTGTTTATGCAGCGTAAAAGCCTTTTTCGTTTGCATGATGTTTACTTCTGAAATCTACTGGTCAATTCTTTCAGAACCAGAACCTGACTCTCAAGATGGTGCGCAGTATCTTTTATTTTATCGCCACTCCCGGCAAGCCTGGACACTATAATGGAGGTTTCGGCGATGTTTTCCGCAATTTCTGAGGACACTGCAGAACTCTGGGCTATATTCTCGTTTACTTCGGTAATACCTTCAGCTGCCTGAACCACATTTTGAGATATTTCACCCGATGTTGCAGACTGCTCCTGTACTGCCAGGGCAATTTCACTCACTATGGTATCTATTTCACCTATCACACTGCTGATCTGCCGGATTTCCTCCACCGTCTCATTGGTAGATCCCTGGATTGATGCAATTTTAGCTTTTATCTCTCCTGTTGCCTCAGCAGTCTGCTTGGCCAGGTCCTTTATTTCGTTGGCAACAACGGCGAAACCTTTTCCTGCGTCACCGGCTCTGGCAGCTTCTATGGTGGCATTGAGAGCAAGCAGATTGGTCTGCTCGGAAATTTCAGTTATCACTTCTGTTACTTTGCTGATTTCCGCTGCAGCAGCACCAAGAGCATCTACTTTTTCAGAAGAACTGGTCGCCAGAGTCACAGCCTGATTGGTGATTTCCTTAGCTTTAATTGTCTGCTCCGCCTCTGCATCCACAGAGGTAAGAATTTCTTCAATAGCGCTGGATACAAGATGAACATTGGTAGATGTTTCCTCACTTGCTGCAGCTACAGACTGCATATTGCTGCTCATCTCCTCGGTTGCAGCGGCAACGCTGTCTGCCTGATCAGCTGCCTGTGTTGTACCCTCTGAAAGATCTGTGGATATGCTGGATAAAGACTCCGATGAAACACTGAGAGCCTCAGCCTGTTCATGGATTTGTCGAATAACATTCTGCAGTTTACCTGACATGTCAGAAAGAGCGCTGCCGATGGAGCTGATTTCATCATCACCATCAACCTTGACGGGTACTGAAAAATTACCTTTACCGATTTCCAGGGTTGCATTGTGGAGAAAAGAGAGTCGCTTGCCTACCCCAATAAGCACAGAGAAAAAGAGAATGAAAAACAGTACCATGGCAAAAGCAGTGAACACCATAAGTTTGTATATTGTGCCAATCGTCGCATTCAAGGATTTTCCTGCCGCTTTTTCAAGTATCTGAACCTGGTTTTCAAGCACCTTGAAAGCCTCAAAAGCGGGAGAGTCATTTATCTTAACAGTTTTGTCGATTACCGTTGGTTTATTACCTTCTTTGTGCATAGCCAGCGAAACATCAATAGCCTCTGCATACAGGGCAGCTACGTCCTGGACTGTCGAGAGTGCTTTACGCTCTTGATCAGATATATCAAGTTTTCCATAGGCAGTAAAAGCCTGATCCATTCGGTCTTTATTCTGCTTGAACCTGTCAACATATTTCTGATCTCCACGAAGTACATGATTTTTGAAATTATGTATAAATCCACCATAACCAAACTGTGATTTAATTTCGACTATCTGGACCTGACGCTGCATAGCAACATCTTGATACTGTTTCCACTGATTCGAAATGTTATTAACCGACCGATATTGGAACAAACCTGTTATAAAAAGCAGCCCAAGCAATGCCAGCGAGAGGAGTGTAATTTTTTTCTTAACAGTCATAATTCTTTCCTTTGGTTTGAGAGAGCTGCGGAGTTAATCTTATTTCACTACAGGAAGCTGAACATAATCAGTCCTTTACGGGTAAATACGTTCCGCCACAAGAGAAGTGGAAAAGAACGATAGTATTTCTATTGGTATATCACAGCGTTGTATGATTGACAAATTATTTTGCGGATATTCAACAGGCCAATCGAGGTGCCATCTCGGCAACTCCCCTGATTTCCTGTTCACAATCTTTAATTTCACCAACCAGTCCGAACTGGATCATGGCTTTATGCAGATTATCACCCACCACTTTGACTTTGAAATATCTGTTTCCAAGAAGATGATCCATAAAAAAACGAAGGCCCAGCTCAAAAGTTATTAACAGCAGAGCATCAAAGATATAGCGTCGCTGCAGAGTTGAAAGAAGGGCAGGTGCCCGTTGAAAATAACCGTTCAGGATCGCACTGCAGATTTCCATATCAAACATGACACCCTGGCCATGTTTCCCCTCTTCACCACTCCTGTTGCAGCATGAGCGCAGACAGTCGCCAAGATCAGAGTGGATCAACCCCGTACCGACCGTATCCAAGTCAATCAAACCAACACCATATCCGGTTTTATCAAAGATAAAATTATCTAGCTTTGGATCACCATGGACCGGCTGCTCGGTAAGGATTCCCTCTTCTTTGGCCTTCTCAAGGAGGCCAGCAGTCCCTCTAAATTGTTCTATAATACCAATGCAGTAATCTATTTTCGGACCTGCACACTCTTTTTTCCCCCAGACAAGATCAAACTGCTCAAGGTAGGTGGGAAGAACATGAAAATCCGGCAAGGGAGTATGCAGATTTTCACTGTCCATATCAGACAGGAGAAGATGGAAAAGCCCTAGTGTCTTCCCCAGTTCACAGGCCTGAACAGAATCAGATATCTTCGTTACTTGCCTGTGCGGCAGGTAGGTCTGACCACGCCAGAAGTCTCCTCTCTCATCTCGATAGAAAAGATCTCCATTATCGGTATAGACTGGACGGGCAAACTGCCAGTCCGGGGCAATCTGCCCTGTTTTTCGGTCAAGATGTTCCGATATTTTGCGGAAATTAGTTATCACCCGGAGAGGTTCTGTGAAAACAGCAGCAGAAATTCGTTGCAGAATAAACTTTCCAGTCGGTGCTGATACCAGAAAAGTATCATTGATATTACCCTGGCCTATCGGGGCAGTCGTACAATCTGGATAAGTTGAGTTAAACTGCTCAAGTACTTCTGTAAGAATTTCGTTCATTAAAGAAGTTGATTCTAGTTACAAGTACGGAGGTTAGCGAAGTTCGAATGCTTCCCCCATAAATAGTTACCAATCTGGTAAAATTTGGTGGCCGATCCTGGCAGCCCCCAGCAAAGCCGTATTTCTGTTTAGCACCAGATAGACCGGAATAGTTTTCATTACATCAGACATCTGTCCTTTGTTCAAAAAACTCTTCATAAAACCTGAAAAAGAGACCTTGTCCACCAGCCTGGGAATAATACCACCACCGACATAGATGCCACCTCTGGCATACAGTTTCAATGCCAGATTTCCTGCCTCACTGCCAAGAATAGAGAGAAAGAGATCGAGGGTTTTTTTACAGAGGGGGCATATGGGATTATGAGTGGCACCACCAACAATTACAGGAGTTCGATCCTTGTATTTGCTCATCTGTTCCACAATTTCCAGCGATTCTGCAATTGCGTAATAATCCCTGCAGAAAGAGTAAAGGTGAACAATTCCCGGCCCTGCTATAAGCATTTCATAGCTGACCGGTTGTTTTTTCTTCTGCATCCAGGAAAGCAATGCGACCTGTTCCTCATTCACCGGGCCAAAATCGACGTGCCCTCCCTCAGATCCCCATGCAAAAAACCGGCCTCCTGTTTCAATCATAAAACCTTGTCCAAGCCCGGTGCCCGGTGCAATAACCCCTTTCACTTCATTCTGACCAGATTCCCCCATCTGAAGCTCAATCAGGTCATCGGGAAGCAGCAGGGAGATACCACTGCACAGAGCGGTGAGATCATTTGAAAGTATAACTTTTTTAAAACCAAACTTCTGCTCAAGATCACGGCAGGAGACCTGCCAGGACAGATTAGTAAACCTGGCTTTTCTACCGGAGACAATCCCCGCGACCCCGATGGAACCATATAAAGGCAGTGCGTCAACATCACTTAGAAAAGAGCGGATTATGCTGGAAAGATCTGGAAAATCCTGATTTTTGTATCTCTTCTGAATGAGCGGGGCAGGGTTTTGAGCGGCAAATTCAAAAATAGCCAGCTCACTCTTTGTACCACCTATATCCGCTGCCAGTAGTGTTGCCATCCTCCTATTCCCATTCAATGGTAGCCGGCGGCTTAGAGGATATATCATACACTACTCTGTTCACCCCCCTCACTTCATTGATTATTCGACCTGAAATCATACCCAGAATTTCGTAGGGTAGTTTTGTCCAGTCCGCTGTCATCGCATCTCGGGAATCAACACAGCGAAGAGCAATAACATATTCATAAGTGCGGCCATCTCCCATGACTCCTACCGTCTGGATAGGCAAAAGGACAGCAAATGACTGCCATACCTTTCTATACCAGCCGGCTTTTCTCATCTCATCGAGAACAATCAGATCAGATTCTCTGAGAATACGCAGCCGCTCATCGGTAACCTCACCCATTATTCTGATACCCAACCCTGGGCCGGGGAATGGCTGACGATAAACCGCTTCCTCAGGAAGGCCGAGTTCCAGTCCAAGCTCACGAACCTCATCTTTAAAGAGTTCACGCAGCGGTTCAATCAGCTCGAGTTTCATCACCTCCGGTAATCCACCGACATTATGATGCGACTTGATGGGTGCTTCACCCCTGAAAGAGACAGATTCAATAACATCCGGATAGAGAGTGCCCTGGGCAAGATATTTAACACCGCCAATCTTGCCGGCCTCTTCTTCAAATATTTTTATAAAACCAAGACCTATACGCTTTCTTTTTACTTCCGGATCTTTGATACCTTTAAGTTCCTGTAGAAAAAACTCAACTGCATCCACATCGATGACATTGAGCTTGCTTTTTTCCTTGAAAAATCGAAGTATAGACTCTGACTCTCCACTGCGCATCAGTCCGTTGTTCACATAGATACAGGTCAGTTGATCTCCTACTGCACGATGGATAATAGCTGCCACCACCGAGCTGTCAACTCCTCCCGAAAGTGCACAGATCACCTTATCCTCTCCGATCCTCTGCCGAATTGCTTCAGTATGTTTCTCAATAAAGGAGTGCATCGTCCAGTTCGGCCTGCAATGACAGATACCGAAAATAAAATTTCTCAAGACATCCGTGCCGATAAGGGTATGAGCAACTTCAGGATGAAACTGGACTGCAACAAACGGTTTGTCTTTGTGCCGAAGAGCGGCATAAGGTGAATTATCGCTGCTCGCCGTTGCTTCAAAGCCCTCGGGGATTCTCTCTATTCTATCCCCATGACTCATCCAAACCTGGTGTTCTGCTCCATCGGTTGGAAGTCCAGCAAAAAGGCCTTCAGTAAAATTGACCAGTAGAGATGCCTTGCCAAATTCGTGCTTCAACGATTGTTCAACGATCCCCCCTAGTTGCTGGATCATCAAATGGGCCCCATAACAGATACCCAGGACAGGAATACCAAGCTCAAGCAGTTCCGGATTCGAGTGAGGAGCATCAGTGGCATAAACAGAACATGGCCCACCTGACAATACAATTCCTGTCGGGTTCATTTTTTTGATCTTCTCAATAGAGATCGAAAAAGGATGAATTTCACTGTAAACCTTCTGTTCTCGAATACGCCGGGCTATAAGCTGAGTTGTCTGTGAACCAAAATCGAGAATAATTATTTTTTCGTCATGAATATTCATGGTAACTCCTACGCCGTTCGATAATTCGGTGCTTCCTTTGTAATAATCACATCGTGAACATGAGATTCTCTCAGCCCTGCTGCTGAGATCCGGACAAATCGTGCTTTCTGCTGCAGGTCCTCAATAGTAGCAGCACCAACATATCCCATTCCTGAACGTAAACCACCCAGCATCTGGTAGATAACAGTGGCAATTGGCCCTCGATATGGGACCTTTCCTTCAATCCCTTCCGGCACCAGTTTCGATGTCACACTCACCTCAGACTGAAAATAGCGATCAGCAGATCCCTGACTCTGGCTCATTGCCCCAAGCGATCCCATCCCCCGATATCCCTTGTATGTTCTTCCCTGGTAGTGAAAAGTCTCTCCTGGTGTTTCATCAGTTCCTGCAAACAGACTTCCCAGCATCACTGTAGAAGCTCCCGCACCTATCGCTTTTGCCAGATCACCTGAATGTTTGATTCCACCATCTGCAATAATAGGAATATCATGTTGATTCGCCACCTTAACGCACCTTTGCAGGGCTGTCATCTGGGGGACACCGACACCGGCAACTATTCTTGTCGTGCAGATAGATCCTGGTCCAATACCCACCTTAACTCCATTAGCACCCGCCTTTATAAGATCCAAAGTCCCTTTACCAGTGGCTACATTCCCTGCAATCACTGATAAATCGGGGAAACAGGTTTTCACCCTGCCAATGGCATCAAGAACTCCCTTAGAATGACCATGTGCAGAATCAATCACAACAACATCCACCCCTGCATTGTAAAGTTTTTCAGCATTTGCTTCAATTTCAGGCCCAACTCCCATAGCTGCACCAACAAGCAGACGACCAAACTCGTCTTTTGCGGCCAATGGGTATTTTTTTATCTTTTCAAGATCTTTTATGGTAATCAATCCTTTTAAAGCACCATCCTCATCAACGACCAGCAATTTTTCAATACGATGTTCATGGAGCAGGGCTTTGGAATGTTCCAGATCGATCCCGACATGCGCTGTTACCAGGTTTTTACTGGTCATGACATCAGATACCCGCAGACCGTCATCCGAGACGAAACGAAGATCTCTATTTGTTACAATCCCAGCCAGTTTACCCTCATGCAGCACAGGTAAACCGGAAATTTTATAGGTACTCATGATCTTCTGAACATCGGCTACAGACTGGTTTTGAGTAACGGTAATTGGATCAATAATCATACCTGATTCAGATTTTTTCACCTTTTCAACTTCGAGCAGCTGCCGGGCTGTGCTCATGTTTTTATGAATAATACCCATGCCACCCTCTCTTGCCATTGCAATAGCAGTACGATGCTCAGTCACCGTATCCATCGCAGAGCTGATCAGAGGTGTGTTAAGTGAAATCGTTTCGGTGAGCCTGGTACTCAAACTCACTTCACTCGGCAATACCTCCGAGGCAGAAGGTACAAGAAGTAAATCATCATATGTAAGTGCTGTTTCTATATTCTCTGGTAACATAGTCCCTCCTTCTCAGGACCTGGAGCAACGGTGATGATACTTTACGTGGGAAATCTAACACCCCACAAGGGGGTACTGAACTGAGTTATAGTTTTTATGGAGTAATATCTAAATTATACCTTGAATTATTATTTCACCATAGTAAAGCATCCCTATGAAAACAAATTACCGGGAAAATTGTCTGACCCCGATCCTACAATACCCAGGAGGTTGTCCGAGAATAGATTTCTCGGAAAGTACCTGGAGAACCAGCTGTGGCTGAGCAGTTACAAATATTGAATTATGCTTCTTACAATTAATCCAGAAAACCCTCAGCTTCGTCTGATAAATCAGGTTATAAAACAGATGAAGAGTGGTGCTATTATATGCTATCCCACCGATACAGGATATGGTATCGGTTGCGATTTATTTAACCAGAAAGCCATTAAAAGAATAATACAATTAAAAAAGCGGCCAAAGCATAAACCTTTTTCTTTCATGTGTTCAAACCTGACGCATATCAGTCAGTATGCCCACGTATCCAACAGTGCCTACCGACTCCTCAAAAGAAATCTTCCCGGCCCCTATACCTTTGTGCTGCCGGGCTCAAAACTGGTTCCGAAAATTATGGCGTCCAGACAGAAAACTGTAGGTATCCGTGTTCCTGCCCACCCAATATGCAGGCTTCTTATAGAAACACTGGGTAACCCGATCATAAACACCAGTGTTCTGCTTGATGACGAAGAAAACAGTCTTTCTGAACCTTTTGTAATTGAGCAGTACCTGACTAACAGAGTCGACATCATTATTGATGGCGGCAATATCTTTCCAGACCCATCTTCGATAGTAGACCTGACAGGTGATTTTCCTGAGGTATTACGCGAGGGCAAGGGAGATGTTACTCCGTTTCGCTGATCAGCGCCTCTTTCAAAGATTTACTCATCGCAAAATGGAGTGTTTTCCGCTCCGGAATATCCATCATCTTCCCGGTACGGGGGTTTTTCGTTAAGCGTGATTTTCTCTTCCTTACCGAAAAACTTCCATATCCTCGAAGTTCAATACGCCGGTCGGCCACCAGTGCATCCGCCATTGTCTTCAGCATAATATCTACTGCGAGACTCACATCCTGCTTCTGCATTGAGAGTTCACTACTCATCTTGTTTACTACATCTTTTTTTAACATATCCACATTATTTTTCTGAAATTACCAAGCATTGTCCGATTAGGTTTTCGAAGTCTACGCTATCTGCAGTAGGATAAATGAGTTGTTTTCGGACACTGCTACTTAAAAGTATAAAAAAAGGTTGTCCTGCCCATATACCCGGCAAGACAACCTTATACTTCAGGCTACCCTTCTTCATTCAACGCTACTGAATCTGAATAGCTTTATTCTTCTCCTGCAGAGTCACCACCTTCAGCAGCTGCCTTCAATAGATCACCGAAGGTTGAAGGCGTACTCTTTACTGGTGCTTTCTCAACTTTCTTTGATTTCTCTGAAGCCTCTACTTCGCCTTTAACCTCATCCTCGGCATCACCTTCAAGAGTCTTGATAGAAAGTCCAATTTTACGATCCTTAGCTGAAACGTTAATAACGATAGCTTTAAGGACATCACCTACCTGGTACATTCCTATAGGAGTTTTCACCTTATCTTTGCTGATTTCAGATACATGGACAAGCCCCTCAATTCCTTCCTCAAGCTTCACAAACACACCGAAATCAGTTACATTGGTGATTTCTCCCTCAATAACGGTGCCGGAAGGATAGTTATTGTATGCTGCCTGCCAGGGATCCGGTACAAGCTGCTTGATACCAAGTGAAAACCGTTCATTTTCTTTGTCTATCTTCAGAACAACAGCCTGAATCATCTCACCTTTAGTATATTTCTCTGAAGGGTGCTTGATTCTTTCAGTCCAGGATAAATCAGAGACATGAATGAGACCATCAATACCCTCTTCAATCCCTATAAACACACCAAAATCTGTAATATTTTTTATCTTACCTTCAATAACGGAACCGACCGGATAATTTTCGGTTACCAGGTCCCATGGATTTTGCTGCAACTGCTTCATGCCCAGCGAGATACGCTTGGTTTCTGTCTCAATATTAAGAACCATGATTTCCAGTTGATCACCGACAGCTACCATTTTTGAAGGATGTCTGGGTTTTTTAGACCATGTCATCTCCGAAACATGAATAAGACCTTCAACTCCTTCTTCAAGTTCTACAAACACACCATAATCTGTTATTGAGACAACATTACCGGTCGTTTTTTCTCCCACAGGGAACTTATCGACAACTGTCGCCCATGGATCATCCCGGAGCTGCTTGACACCTAGGGAAACACGATCTTTCTCTCTATCATATTTGAGAACCTTAACTTCAAGATCCTCACCTACCTTATACAGCTTCGCCGGATGGGACACTCTCCCCCAGGAAAGATCGGTAATATGACAGAGTCCGTCCATACCGCCCATATCGATAAAGAGACCGTAGTCAGTAATATTGGTGATAGCACCCGTGATAACCTGACCCTCTTCCAGTTTCGAACGCATCTGCTCACGGAGCTTATTCCGTTCTTCTTCAAGAATCGCCCGCCGCGAGATAACGACATTATTTCTTTTACGGTTGAACTTAAGGATCTTAAACTCAAAAGAATCGCCAATCAGTCCATCAAGGTCCTTAACCGGACGAAGGTCAATTTGTGAATATGGCAGAAAAGCAGGAACACCAATATCAACGGACATGCCTCCTTTGACACGGCTCTCAATCTTCCCTTCGATGATTCCATCGGCTTCCTGGATCTCAGCGATTCTCTCCCATACTTTAATGGCTATTGCTTTTTCACGTGACAGAAGGAGGCCGCCTTCTTCTTTGCGACGCTCTATAAATACCTCAAATATATCACCGATTTTAATCTCGGCATCATCTTCCAGACGAAATTCAGACTTAGCAATATAGCTCTCTGCTTTATCGCCAACATCTACAAGAAAATAATCATCTACGGCGCCGATAATGGTGCCCATGGCTACGTCGCCTACGGCAACTACCTTATTATTTTCCTCCATTTCAAAGAGCTCTGCAAAGCTCATCTCTTCGTCACTGCCGGGGGTTGATTGTTGTAATTCTTCTGTCATGGATTTTTTCTCTTTTTGCAGACCAGAGGCCAACGGGTTTGTGTTAATAACACTTCTTATCTAAACTGAAGTGTCAAAAGAAAACAAGGCCACTCTCCGAACAGGAAAGCAACCTTCGCCGATTAATCCCGGCTATTCAAGTTTGTCGGGGATTGAACACTACTTTATATCAAGCTTTGATCGAAAGCACAACCACTTCTTAGCAAAAAAATTACTTTTTTGAACGCTTGTAATTTTTCCGCTGGCTTTTATTCCGGTACTTCTTATGCTCTCTCGCCTGTCCTCTGGGAGGTGGCTGCAGCAGAGATTCTTCGGGCACCAGACACTCAAACTTTTTACCAAGGTACTCTTCTATGTCAGGTAAATAGAATGCCCCCTCTTCACATGCAAAGCTCACCGCTTTGCCAGCAGCACCCGCCCGTCCGGTACGACCAATACGATGCACATAATCTTCAGGCTCATAGGGCAGAGTGTAGTTTACCACAAAAGTGATGCCCTCAATATGAATCCCCCTGCCCGCAACATCTGTTGCAACAAGCACTTTCACCTCACCGGACCTGAATCGCTCCAGTCGGGTGACCCGTTTATTCTGCTGCACATCACCGGAGAGGAGAACACAGTCGACCCCGTTTCTCTGAAGTCGATCCGACAGCTTCCTGGTCTCGTTTTTCATATTTGCAAAAACCAATATCCTGTCATCAGCATGCTGTTTTATAAGATTATATAGAACCTTGTATTTTTCTTCAGAGGTAGTCAGGTAAACTACCTGCTCAACTGTCTCAACAGCTACCTGTTCAGGTTCCGCCTCAACCATTTCAGGATCCACACACCATTGTGAGGCAAGGCGCGTAACATCTTCTGGAACGGTAGCTGAAAACAGCATTGTCTGCCGCCCCCTGCGATTCGGTGTGCGGCCGACAATCCTGCGGACATCGGGGATAAATCCCATATCCAGCATACGATCAGCCTCATCAAGTACCAAAATCCCACATTTCCCAAGATCGACAACATTTTTCCCGAGAAAATCGATAAGTCGACCCGGTGTTGCGACAATAACATCACACTTCATTAAGCGCAGGTTATCCATCTGCTTTTGATAATCTACGCCTCCATAGACGGCCTGAATTCTGATATTGGTATACTTTGCCAACCCCTCGCCATCCTTGGCTATCTGCATGACAAGTTCACGTGTTGGCGCAAGTACAAGAGCACGCACTTCTCTTTTTTTATGCACATCTCTTTTTTCCAACAAACGGGACAAGATGGAGATGAGAAAAACAGCACTTTTTCCTGTACCTGTATTGGCTTTTCCTATGAGATCCCTGCCTGCCAGGACATCTTTCAGGGCTTTACCCTGTATTGCTGTACAATATTTGAACCCCTGATCACTAATAGCCCTCATCACACTCAATGGTATGTTAAAATCATGAAATCGGGCTTTTCCTGCTACAGGTTCTACAGAAAAATTATCCAGATCCCATGATTTTTTCTTCTTTTTCTGCCGCGGTGCCCGGTATCGGATGCTTCTGGTATCTGCATCATAATTTTCACCACCCTGCTTTTCATCAACCGCCGTTTCACGATCTTTAATTATCTGGCCTGGACCAGAGCTCTCCTGTCTCTTCTTATTCTTAACTCTCAACATCCTGCCCAGTTTCGATTTCCCTACCCGTGCAAGCTGTTTAATTTTATTTCCGGCTGAAATGATTTTTTTTTTAATCATAAAAATTGACTGTTACTGTAAAAATAATTTTAAAGGGCAATGAAAAATGACGAGAAACAATTTTCTCGCCCAAGAGGTTGTCCAGAAATAACAAAGAGTTGGCGACAGGTAAGTGAGCTTACGAAACTCAACAGATGCATTCTCCGGCAAACTCCCAGGCATCCACGATACCGGCAAGAAAGAAACCTGTTGGGACAAAACTACAAAGAGGATATAACCGCATG
>JAOZLO010000331.1 GCA_029934775.1 Desulfocapsaceae bacterium | reverse complement strand
TGCAACCATTGAGTTTCTCCCCGGATTAATTTCAAGCTCGAAAATCAAACAGGTGATACGGGAGCTTGGCTACGAGACACCTGAAGATCATGACACAGAGGACCCGGTCGAGCGGGATCGAAAAACGCGAGAACGTGCTTTCCGAGCTCTTAAAATCAAGTTCATTACCGGCCTGAGTCTACTTCTTCCGATGTTGCTGCTGGTACACTGGGAAAATTTTGGTTTATCAAAAATCGTTCCCCTCTCCAGACAGACCACTTTCATTTTACAACTCCTTCTGCAGATTCCTATTCAGTTCTGGGTCGGTCGCCAGTTTTATGAGGGTGCCTGGAAAGCTCTTAAACATAAGACCAGCGATATGAATACGCTGATCGCGATCGGCACAGGATCAGCATTTATCTATAGTGTACTGGTAACCTTCTTCCCAGCCTTGTTTGCAGCAGAAGGTCTTGTAGCTGACGTCTATTTTGACACTGCCGGCGTTATCATCGTCCTGATCCTTCTCGGTCGTCTTCTGGAAATGCGGGCCAAGGGCCAGACATCCGAAGCCATAAAAAAACTCATCGGCCTGCAGGCCAAAACTGCGCGAATAGTAAAAGATGGAGAAGAGGTTGAAATTCCAATGGAGGAGGTAGCCATTGGTGATCTAGTTGTGGTGCGGCCCGGCGAGAAGATTCCTGTCGATGGCGTGGTGAAAGAGGGTATCTCCTCTGTTGACGAGTCCATGGTTACCGGCGAATCAATACCGATACTCAAACACCCGGGTGATGAAGTTATTGGTGTTACCCTTAATAAAACAGGCAGTTTTACTTTTGAAGCTACAAAAGTCGGTAAAGATACGATGTTGGCTCAAATCATCAATATGGTTCAAGACGCACAAGGGTCTAAACCGCCTATCGCCAGGCTGGCAGATGTTATCTCCGGGTATTTTGTTCCTGTGGTTATCGGTATTGCCTTGTGTACCTTTGGTGTCTGGTTTGTCTTCGGGCCTGAACCGGCACTGACATATGCGCTACTGAACTTTGTGGCTGTCATGATCATCGCCTGTCCATGCGCTCTCGGCCTTGCCACTCCGACATCTATTATGGTGGGAACTGGAAAAGGTGCTGAATATGGTGTTCTCATCAGAGGTGGAGAAGCATTGGAAACTGCACATAAACTCGACACCATCGTTCTTGATAAAACAGGGACTATTACCCGGGGTGAACCATCGGTCACTGATATCGTAACCCATAACGGCTTTAATGCTGACCGACTGCTTTCACTTGCCGCTTCGGCTGAAAAGGGTTCTGAGCACCCTCTCGGGGAAGCGATTGTTAAGGAAGCTATGCAAAAAGGCCTTGAGTTTGTCAATTTAGAAAACTTCAACGCTTTACCTGGCCATGGCATTTCTGCTGAAATCGACAAACTTGAGATACTGCTTGGAAACCACAAACTAATGAAAGACAAAAATATATCTTTTGTCACCCTGGAAGACCGAGCGTCAGAGCTGGCCCGGCAGGGAAAAACACCGATGTTCATCGCTGTCGGCGGCAAATTCGCAGGTATCATAGCGGTCGCCGATACAGTTAAGGAAAACTCACCTGCAGCTATCCGGGCCCTGCAGAAACTCGGCTTGAATGTTGTCATGCTGACTGGAGATAACCGTCAGACAGCCGAGGCCATTGCCGGAGTTGTCGGTGTTGACCGCGTCGTGGCGGAAGTACTGCCCGACCAAAAAGCTGCAGAAATTATTAATCTCCAGAACGAAGGGAGAAAAGTTGGCATGGTTGGCGACGGTATCAATGATGCTCCGGCACTCGTCCAGGCAGACGTCGGAATTGCTATTGGCACAGGAACCGATATAGCCATCGAATCATCCGATATCACCCTTATCAGCGGGGAGCTTGATGGTGTAGTAACCGCCATATCTTTGAGCAAGGCTACCATCCGCAACATCAAGCAGAACCTGTTCTGGGCCTTTGCCTATAATACGATCCTGATTCCAGTAGCTGCAGGTATTCTCTTTCCATTCTTTGGCATTCTTCTTAACCCGATGTTTGCTGCAGGAGCCATGGGACTTTCATCTGTGACTGTGGTCACTAATGCTCTGCGTCTTCGCAGGTTTAAAAAACCTATAGCGTCATAACCAATTATCGTCAGGAGGCGAAAAAATGAACGATCAAACAACACAAGAAACTGGTTCTTGCTGCAATACTGCATCATCAGAACAGAGACGATTCATCGATCCTGTGTGCGGTATGGCCGTCGATGGAAACAACCCGGCTCTCTCCATCATTGACAAAGGTATCGAGTACCATTTCTGCAGTACTCACTGCCGAAAAGCATTTGCCATAGCCGGCAAAGAAGTTAACTCTGAAGGAAAAGTAAATAGTCGGAAAAATCATGCACTCCCGATTGGTATTATCGGATCTTCCCTTTTAATTCTTGTATTTCTCCTTGTTGTTGTATTGGCAAATGGAAGCACAGTTTTTGCATTCGCTGAAATAAAGCGCCTCTGGTACTGGGTACTGCTGCTCTCTGCAGGATTCGGATTGCAGCTTGGACTTTTTATCCACATTCGATACATGATAAAAGAAAAAATGGTAGGCGCCACTGCAGAAGTGGCTGCATCAGGTGCAGTTTCAACAGGATCTATGATCGCCTGCTGTTCTCACGGGCTGGTTAATCTCCTGCCGGTATTCGGTATCTCTACTGCAGCCGTGTTTCTTGCACGATATCAGCTGCCTTTCATCCTATTCGGTGTATTCTCGAACCTGGTGGGGATCACGATTATGATGGGTCTTGCCCAGAAAAACGGCATCACCTTCAGCAACCCGATACTTCGTTTGCTTGCCACACTCAATATGAAAATCGTCAGATTGTTCCTGATCATTTCCGGCAGTATTGCAATAGGAATTTCTATACTGGTTTCATAGGTCGTTGAAATTCTACTATCATCACGCACAAGGAGCCCAAAATGAATACCATTCTGGAATCACTCAACTGGCTATCCAGACGCTCATTAACTCAGCTTTTACTGACTGGCGTTTTCATAGGTGGAGGATTTATCCTGTGGCAACGTTATCAGGAGCAACTCTATGTATACCTGCCATACCTCTTTCTCCTGCTCTGCCCTCTAATGCATGTTTTTCTCCATAGAGGGCACGGGAATCATAACAAGCAAGGTGAAGAACAGGAATAGCTATGAGAACACAGAAGAAATTTAAAAAACGAACCGTATTTTTCTTTGTTATTCTGTCAATTTCTTTGGGTATAATTTGGCAGAACCATATAAGACCAAATTTCTTCGGTACCGATGGGGCAGTGGTGACAGAGATACTGTCACCTTTAGATCGCCCGGTTGCCCCTGATTTTTCTCTGTTTGATCTTAACGGCAATGAAGTACACCTGCGTGACTATCGTGGGTCGGTGGTGTTTTTGGGCTTTTGGACAACATGGTGAGGTTGGTGCAGGAAGGAGATGCCTTCCCTGGAAAGTCTTGAACAAGAGTATAAAAATAAGAAATTTAAAATACTACTGATTAACGCCAGGGAAACGAAAGATCGCGTTGATTCCTTCATCAAAAGCAATAGCTACTCCTTTACCGTACTGCTGGACAGTAAAGGAACGGTTAGTGAAAAATATGCGGTACTGGCCCATCCGACAGCATTTCTTATCGATAAACAAGGCCAGGCTGTTCTCCGGACTATAGGTTATCACGATTGGAACACAGAGAAGATGCATGAACTATTTGATGAAGTAATCAAAGAAAAAGGTGGATTAAAATCAGACAAATGAGACACGGTGAATAAAAATAAGTATCAGCTTAATGAGGGATGAACAATGAATCGACAAAAAACCAATTTACCTCCGGAATATATCAAAATATTACTGGTTATTTCTCTGGTGACAGCAACAACATTCCTCCACTATTCGACCAGGCAAAACCAGTACTACTATCATATTTTTCTCAGAGAACTCTATTTCTTCCCCATCCTCCTTGCGGCATTCTGGTATGGATTGCGAGGTGGCCTTATAGCTTCTGTGGGAATCAGCGTTCTCTATATTCCTCTTGTTGTCACGCATTGGCAGCAGTTCTCGCCGGAGGATCTGGACAAGTCCCTTGAGATTCTTCTTTTTAACCTGGTTGCCCTGGTCATGGGTGTCCTGAGCGATCGAGAGAAAAATCGAGAGCGGGAAAAACAGGAAGCTATTCTGGCAATGGCAGGAACCATAGCCCACGA
>JAOZLO010000330.1:1146-4241 GCA_029934775.1 Desulfocapsaceae bacterium | reverse complement strand
AATAAAACGTTCTTGATGAATTGTTTTGGCAACATTTTTCAAAGCATTTTTTATATCTTCAAATTCATTTTGAAAGAATTCAAGTAGTTTGTTTGCCGTAATTGTATCTTCCCCAGTAGGAAAAGAATGAAAAAACATCCCAGAAATAATATTTAACATCTTAATCTTAAGGTCTTCATAACTTTCTTCGCTTGATCTTCCGTTATAGAAGGAACTCATCTTACAATTGAAAACTCTGTTTTTAATGTCGGGGATAACTTTTTTCATGAATTCAAAATCAATCGATAATCTGGCCACAACTGTATTTATAGAATTTTTCTTACATGAAATCAATTCACCAACATTTATGAACTCCAATTCTCCTTTTTCTAAATTCCTATATTTTCTAATGGTTTTCATCTTCAGACTGCCTTCAACGATATAAATGATATCAAGGCTGTCTGTTGCATGAAAAGGCTCATAAATAGGTTTAAATACATTTAAAATGAAAGGATAATTTTCAACTACAAGTTTTCTCATTTAAGAAGGACCCATATTTATAAAATTTATCAGTGAGCAGTTCAGTTTCTAAACGTTGATTTATCTATAGTAGATAACTTAACTTTCTGAGGAGTAAATTTATCGCAACCATCCACTCTCCAGTTGGGGCGTTTAGCTATTACTATGGCGGTAGCTTCTATTTGCAGTTTTCGATAGCGGCGGAGCTTTTTCCAGAAAGGTTCCAATGCATCACTCCCTTTGCCATCTCCTACGAAGACAACCGCTCCACTTAAAACATCCAGCACAATCGCCAGACAATCACGCTTGCCCACATGGATTTCATCAATGGCAATTCGTCTTAGCTGCCTGAGATTAGGATTTCCATACTTCTTCTCAAGATATCCAACAAGAACAAATCCGTGGTAAAGTAGACTTGTGGACATGTAGAACCCTCCTTATCTCATGTTTGATTGCTTTGATAAGGATTACATGTCCATTCTATTTTCTAGACTTTTCTCATTTCAAGTACGCTTGAATTGGAAGAACCTTAAAAAGGTACAACGATAAACACCTATTTAGCAATTGATAATCCATTCATAAAAGATATAAAGATAAATGGGTGTATAATTCAATTGTCTCTTCAGAAAAAAGGATACTATTTAAAGGTATTCTATGGAGGATTAAAAGAGAATGACCAAAAAGTTAACCAAATCGCCTGGTACAACTCCTTGCACTTTTTTAGATTTCCCTCTGGTAACAAATCTACACAGCCTGGATGCAGACATTGCCATTCTGGGTATTCCGTATGGAATGCCTTATGAGTCATCTGCAATGGCCAATGACCAAAGTAGAGCCCCGGATGTAATCCGTCAGGCAACTAGTTTACCCGATATTATATATGCAAAAACCCATTTTGATTGGGATCTAGGTGGATCTCTACTCGATGGGCGTAACATCAAAGTAGTAGATTGTGGTAACGTCACAGCCGATATGAATGACCATAAAGCACACTATCGTCGTGCCGAACAGGTAGCCAGAAAAATTTTTGGTGCGAATACGATCCTAATCACTTTAGGCGGCGATCATGGTATTTCGATCCCAGTAATGCGCGCACTTGAAGTTCATGAAACTCCAATAACGATTGTTCATGTCGATGCTCATTTGGACTGGCGTCATGAAATCAATGGTGAAACAGAAGGTTACTCAAGTCCAATCAGACGTGCTTCACAGATGCCGTGGATCGACAAAATAGTGCAGATCGGCATGCGTGGTATTGGTAGTGCTCGTACTGGTGAAGTGAATGATGCCTTGGACTATGGTTCCAATATTATCAGCGCGTATGATATGCACGCAGTTGGTATGGACACTGTACTAGACCGGATACCTGATGGCGGTCCTTATTATTTAACCATTGATGCTGACGGTATTGATCCGGCAATCATGCCTGCTGTTATGGCTCAAACGCCTGGTGGTCTAACCTGGGAACAAATTCGAAAACTCATTCACGGTTTAGTCAAAAAAGGAAGGGTTCTGGGCATGGATCTGGTCGAAATTTCACCAAAGTATGATATCGGAAATATTACCATGATCCATGCTGAACGCTTGATTTGTAACTTTATCGGCGCCTCGGTTCGGGCTGGGTATTATGGATGAGTTGAGTTTTAATAATGAATATTTATTAATATATGGTGACAGATTTCATGGATAAAAATCAACCAGCACTATCAATTGAAAATCTTCATAAAAGCTTTGGTGACATCAAAGTATTAAAAGGAATTTCTCTTACGGCAAACAAAGGTGATGTTATTTCTGTTTTGGGATCTTCCGGATCCGGGAAAAGTACGATGTTACGCTGTATTAATTTTCTTGAAATGCCTAACAAAGGAAAAATTAATGTCTGTGGAGAAGAAATTTTACTTCAAAAGGACAGAAAGGGGGTAAACAAACCCAAAGATATCAGACAGGTGGAAAAAATCCGATCAAAACTCTCCATGGTTTTTCAGCAGTTCAATCTTTGGAGCCATATGACCATACTTGAAAATGTCATTGAAGCACCGATCCATGTTTTAAAAATCCCCCGTGCAAAGGCTATTGAAAAGGCAGAATATTATTTGAATAAAGTTGGTATTAAAGAAAAGTTAGAGTTCTACCCCACACAACTTTCCGGTGGACAGCAACAAAGGGCCGCCATTGCCAGAGCCCTCGCCATGGAACCCGAGGTCATACTCTTTGATGAGCCCACCTCCGCTCTTGATCCTGAGCTTGTGGAGGAAGTGCTTCAGGTTATCATAAACCTCGCCCAAGAGGGCAGAACCATGATAGTGGTGACTCATGAAATGGGATTTGCAAGGGATGTCTCTTCCCGTGTGATTTTTTTACACAATGGAATAATCGAAGAAGATGGTAAGCCTGCAATCGTATTCAAAACACCGAAATCTCGTAGGTTTCGGGAGTTTATTGCATTCACTGAATAAATAAAGGGCTAATTGAACTAATTTTAAAAAAGGAGCTGGTATGAAAAAGTTATTAGTATCGTTGACTATTTTAAGCATTTTTTTTACGGTAGGAAATATTTTTGCCAAAGACTGGAAAAAAATACGGGTGGGTGTTGAAGA
>JAOZLO010000330.1:0-1136 GCA_029934775.1 Desulfocapsaceae bacterium | reverse complement strand
CGTTGTTAACCATGGAATATCATCTGTGTCCCAATAATTTTTATTTGATTTTAATTTAACAAAGGAGCTGGTATGAAAAAACTATTGGTATCATTGGTTGTTTTGAGCATTATTCTTTCAGCAGGAAATATTTTTGCCAAAAACTGGAAAACAATACGAGTGGGTGTAGAAGGTGCTTATCCTCCGTTCAGTTTTGTTACACCGGAAGGAAAACTTGACGGCTTTGATATTGACATTGCCAAAGCCATTGTAAAAGCAGCCGATGCTGAAATAGTATTGGTTACCATGGACTGGGACGGTTTGATTCCGGCACTTCTTACAAAAAAATATGATTGTATAATTGCCTCCATGAATATAACTGAAGAAAGAAAGAAAAAAGTTGCTTTTACTAATAAATATTATCAGACACCGGCAAAATTTGTTGTAAGAAAAGGAACCATCAAAGAATTTTCCACAGCTGCCCTCAAAGGCAAATCAATTGGTGTTCAAAGAGCCTCAACCAATGACACATACCTGACAGACAATTACGGCAGTGACGTTATTGTCAAAAGATACGGTTCCCAAGATGATCTATACCTTGATATGACTTCCGGAAGACTCGATATGTTCGTTGCGGACAGTATTGCGGCTTCAGATAGTTTCTTAAAAAAACCCGCAGGCAAAGACTTTGAATTTATCGGTCCTGACTTAGTCGATCCAAAATGGTTTGGTGCTGGTACCGGAATTGCTGTAAGGAAACAGGATACAGAACTTGTGACCATACTGAATACCGCCATTGACAAGATCCGTGCAGATGGAACCTATAAAAAAATTCAGGACAAATACTTCGACTTTAACGTATATGGAGAGTAATGCTTAATCTTCAAGGATACGGACCCAGCATACTGCAAGGCACAATTCTAACCATAGAATTGTGCCTTGCATCCCTTGTGATTGCAATGTTTATAGGCATTATCACTGCCCTTGCAAAGCTATCAAGCTCCAGGCCATTGAATATGGCTGCCATGGCTTATACAACCGTGATCAGAGGTATCCCGGACCTGGTTCTCATGTTGCTGATTTTTTTTGGCGGTCAGGTATTTATCAATCAGATAGGCCCCTTGGTGGGGTATGAAGAGTATATTGACATCAACCCG
>JAOZLO010000329.1 GCA_029934775.1 Desulfocapsaceae bacterium | reverse complement strand
TAATCAACCCGCACAGCTCTTCGGCAATATCATCAATCTCACCTTGATCCATACCTTCAACCATAACCCGAATAACCGGCTCGGTACCGGAAGGTCGAACCAGGATACGGCCTTTTTTACCAAGTTTTTCCTCAAGTTTTGCCACAGTCGGAAGAAAGTCAGGAATACTGGCAATTGGGATTTTGGTGGACATTTGTACATTTTTCAATACCTGCGGGAAACTCTCCATGACGGTTGCAAGCTCAGATAGTGGTTTTTTGCGCTTTTTCATAATGGCAAGCAGCTGCAAACCTGCAAGGATACCATCACCGGTAGTGATATGATCAAGAAAAACAAGATGGCCGGACTGTTCGCCGCCAAAGGAGTAGCCCTTTTTCCGCATGCATTCGACAACATAGCGATCGCCTACTCCGGTTCGAACCATCTTGCCACCCATATTCTCCATGGCCGCTTCCAAGCCCATATTGGACATTACCGTTGCAACCAGGGTCTTCTTTTTTAATTTTCGCTGTTTGAGAAGTTCCTGGGCGCAGATGGCCATAACGTGGTCACCATCAACGATCTCACCTCTTTCATCACTGACAATAAGCCTGTCTCCATCACCATCAAGGGCCAGACCGATATCAGCTCCCAGCTCTTTAACCTTTCCTGCCATCAAGCTTGGGTGAAGGGCGCCACAGCCGTCATTTATATTTCTCCCATCGGGATTAACCCCCAGAGTAGTCACCTTTGCTCCGAGCTCTTCAAAAACGTAGGGTGCAACACTGTACGTTGCACCATGGGCGCAATCAAGAACAATATGAAAATCATCCAGGGTATATTTTTTGGGAAAGGTGTGCTTTAGAAAAACTATATACCTTCCCTTCGCATCATCTATCCTGGCTGCTTTGCCGACTTCATCCGCCACCGGTCTCAGGGCAGCCATCTTCTGAGAAAATATCAGATCTTCAATATCCGCCTCAACCTCATCCGGTAATTTAAAACCATCACTGGAAAATATCTTGATACCATTATCCTGAAACGGATTATGAGAGGCGGAGATGACCACTCCGGCATCAGCCCGCATTGAAGTCGTTATAAAGGCTATTCCGGGGGTAGGCAGCGGGCCGACAAGCAGTACGTCAACGCCCATCGAACAGATACCTGCTGCCAGTGCATTTTCAAGCATATAACACGATTGCCTGGTATCCTTACCGATAACAATCCTGTGCCCTTTAGCCTTATCCTTGACAATAAAAGCGATAGCCCTGCCAACCTGCATCGCTATCTCAATTGTCATAGGGTAAGAGTTGGCCACCCCACGAATTCCGTCAGTACCGAATAATTTCCTCATTACTCTTTTTTATCCTCTATTTCCTTATTTTCAGTTCCAAGGATAATGAGGGACTGATCAACTTCAGTCGACTCGATACCCGGTACTGTCATAATATCTTTCTTTTCTATGGGTATTGCTGACTCTGGAGCGACTGGAACATCATTTTCATCCTCAACAAGGCGTACACTGCCCGGGATAATGGAGAGAATTTCAATTGGCAGTTCATCATCAGGTCTGGGAATCACCTTCACCCTGAGCAAGCCACCCTCCCCCTTCTGCATCGCTATAACAGAAAACAACTCTTTCGGGTCTGTCTCCTTGTTAATCAGAAGTTTCGGAATGTTTGCTGTCACCTTCACAGTTTCCGGGACAACCTGCCGCTCTACTCCATTGACCACCGCATGGACCTTAACATCCGTTATCGTCTTTGAAATGGTATCAACCCCAATCACCAGAACAGCTGTAACAGAAGTCTCACCTATCAGCTCAACAACTGTAGGATCAAGATCCAGCGGAATCTGCAACTGAGCTGACTGCTTGACCTCTTCCAGGTTTATCGCTTTGGTAGGCAGTTCATCAAGGGGCATTAGAATGGTCCTCGGACCGGTTATAGTGATCACATCCGGGTCTGTCTTCAGACTCTTCAGGTAATATCCCTTTGCAATCCGCCCCACGGTTCTTGCTGTGACCGGAAATTCTTTATGAATGAGCTTATCGAGAGAGAGAATTATAGAAGCTGGCTGTACCCTCTGCACCGTTATTCCACGGGGGACAGGGATATGCTGGTTACTGTTTTCAATAACCATCGTTCCGGCAGTTGCGTCTGAAAGATCAACCTGCCTGGTAACAGCTCGATTGGAAAGCTCAAGAATGAGAGATCTTGGCCCGCTGACTGTTACCTCAATTTCTTTTTTAAACTGGCTGGAAATAACCAGGTCCCGGGGCAGATTAATGATCTCAATGGGTATCATAACATTTTTATCCACCCGATCCTCTCCACCAACGTAATACCACAATACAACAGCGAGACAAATTGAGATAAATTTCAACATCCAGTCTTTTGATACAGCCTTTGTCAGGTTTTGCCGGCCCAACAGGGTGTTGAGAAGTTGTTTCATTTAAGCCCCATCCAGTTTTTCAATGAATACGATGTTCCACTGCCAGCCACAAATATTGCATTGAGGCTTTTGGTCAGGCTTATCTCGTCAGCTACCGTAGTCAATGCTCCATGCCGCACTATTGAAATTTCCTGGGTTTCCTCGGAAACGACTAAAACCACGGCATCAGTTTCCTCGCTGAGTCCGATGGCAGCCCTGTGGCGAGTGCCGTAGCGCTTATTTATATAGGGGTTTTGTGTCAACGGAAGAATACATCCGGCATGCTGAATCCTCCCCTGGTTTATCAATGCGGCACCATCATGAAGTGGCGAAACCGGCATAAATATTGAGATCAGCAACTCTTTGGTCAATAACGCATCAAGTTTGAATCCGGATTCGATGAAATCGCCAAGGCTCGTATCACGCTCAATCACGATAAGCGCTCCAATACGTCTTTTTGAAAGATAAAAGAGTGTCCTGATTATCTCCTCCATCTGTTTATCAACGATCTCAGTATGTTTTTGAAAAGGGGACCTGCCAACCTGGGTCAGGGCCCTGCGAATATCCTTCTGGAAAACGATGATAACTATGAGCAGTATAGAGCTGAGAAAGGTCTGCATAACCCACATAAGCGCAGACAGGTCGAGAACACTTGCAAGAAAATAAACTGCTGTCAGAATACCTATCCCGACAACCATCTGTACAGACCGTGTGCCCCGAATGACTGAAATCGCCTGATGAATAACAAAAGCAACAACTAAAATATCCAGAACATCCTGCCAGCGGAAATAGCTTAACGAATCAAACATAGGGGGCTCAGTGCCATCTAACACTTAGAATTTTGAACATAATGCCCTTCGGGCAGGTTTAAGGATGTAAATAAGACCACCCTGATTACGAATTTGAAAAGAAAAGCAACCCTTTTTATAAATATACGACTAAAACCCAGGAATTAAAACGTTTTTTTTCTATCTTTAAAAAAAATATTACAGAATCATCTTCGAGACACTGATTCAGTAAATTGTTATATAAGCAAATTTTTCCCACACTATTTTTTATTTCCCGTTATAATCTGAATAACATCACTTTACGTATACGCCTCAATCGTTTATGAATACCCATCATTATATTCTGCTTTTTTCATCAAACAGTATCGTATGCTTTATTAGCTCCCTAGAACTACTATGTCCGATCATTTTGGTAAAATTTCTATACAGCAACCCGCGTCTCCTGTTCCACCACCAAGGCGCCCTCCCAGAAAACAACGTCCATCCTCTCAACGTATGCCCAAAGCAACGAAACCACGCTCCAGCAGAAAATCGCTGATCTGGTTGCTTGTTTTCGTTCTCTTTTTAACCCTGTACAGTGTTGCCGGGTTTGTGGGAGTTCCCTATTATATTACTACAGTATTACCCAAAACAATTTATGAGAAAACCGGTTTTGTTTTTCAAGTCGGAGCCGTTAATTTCAATCCGCTGACATTTGTCTTCAGTGCAGAGAACAGTCAGATTCAGCCCCCAAACAGCAATCTCCCTGATTTCCTTAAGATCAAGAACCTCAGAGCAAAGCTTGCTCCAATCTCTCTCCTGCGTAACGACCTGGTCTGCAGCAGCTTCACTATAGATGGATTTGAAGCACGTATCACACGCGAGGCCGATGGTTCTTATGTCTTTTCTTCATTATTCCTCCCGGATGAGCAGGATAACATGGCAGAGATGATGGATTTTTCCGATCTCCCGTTTCAGTTTTCCCTCAATAATATTTCTGTTTCAAACAGTAAAATCATCTTTTCAGACCTCCCCTTAAAAAAAACTCACCGTGTTGAAGATATTCGACTTGC
>JAOZLO010000328.1 GCA_029934775.1 Desulfocapsaceae bacterium | reverse complement strand
TCAATAGCAGGAATTATACCTTCTGTCCGGGACAATTCAAAAAGAGCATCGATTGCCTCTACATCACTTGCAGTTACGTAAGTGACTCTGCCGATATCTTTTAACAGACTGTGTTGTGGTCCCACCCCCGGATAGTCAAGACCACTGGCAACAGAGTGGACCGGCAGCGGTTCACCTTTGTCATCCTGCAGAAGATAGGACTTGAAACCGTGCAGGACACCGGGTGATCCCTTTGTCAATGTAGCCGCATGGTCACCGTCCTTGAAACCTCTACCGGACGGCTCTACACCATACATGGCAACACTTTCATCATCGAGGAAGGCGGTGAAAAGTCCGATTGCGTTCGAACCACCACCCACACAAGCCACCAGGTTATCAGGCAGAGAACCATAACGTTCCTGGAACTGAACTCTGGCCTCGTTGCCTACAACAGATTGGAAATCTCTTACCATTTTAGGAAAGGGGTGAGGGCCAACTACAGAACCAATAGCATAAAACTGGTTGACGGGATCTCCGAGATATGCCTCAAAAGCGGCATCAACAGCATCTTTTAGAGTCCTGGTACCACGGTCTACAGGAATCACATTAGCTCCAAGAATTTTCATTCGAACAACATTAGGATGCTCTTTGACAATATCTATTTCTCCCATGTAGATATCACATTCAAGTCCGACGAGTACGGCGGCAGTGGCCAGGGCAACACCGTGCTGCCCCGCACCTGTTTCTGCAATAATTTTCTTCTTACCCATTTTTTTGCAGAGTAACGCCTCACCAAGACAGTGATTGATTTTATGGGCGCCGGTATGGTTGAGATCTTCACGCTTGAGATAAATTTGAGCACCGCCGACTTTTGCGGAAAGATTTTTTAGATAAAAAATGGGGCTGGGACGACCGACGTAATCCTGATAAAGAAGATCGAGCTCTTTACGGAAACTCGGATCAACGGCTATTTCTTCATAGGCCGTGGAGATTTCTGCCAGGATATCCTCCAGCACAGGGGGAATGAAACTTCCACCGTATTCTCCGAAATATCCTTTCTCGTCTGGCATTGCGATACTTTTCGTGTCAGTGCTCATTTGATTCTCTCTCTGGTAATGTTTTTGAAGCAGTTTCAAGGTAATTGAACCCTTGTCCTTTAGTATTTTTGAACCCCTGGTTATTTTACAGAGACTAATTTTGTGTCGGGCTGCAATAGTTCTCTGGGGGATCCCCTGGTGCAGCTCTTTGAGTAGCTGCCACCTCAGGGCAATATCCTGCAGCTCTTTCACTGTGAATATTTCCCGGCAAAACCATTCAATGTCAGCTACATCGCTCAGTTCCGCAAAAACCTGCATGAGTTCTTTTTGTGACTTCATAAGTATTGCGTTTCTATTGATAGAAACATATAAAAAAAACGGGCACAAAAAACAAGGGAAATTGTTCAAGGAATTCCACTATTCCTTTGTTATAGTGAAATTTGAATAGTTTTTATGCATAATCACCAACCAACACCCCACAAGGGGGTATAAGTACCTTGTGGGGAAAAGTAACGACATAATTCCAAAATACACTCTTCAGTTTCTTGTTTTTTATACCCCTCAAGGGGGTACTAAACTGAGTGACAGGGTTTCTGGAGTAAGGTACTAAAAAGTATCGTGCTGAAGCAAATTCAACGTTTTTTCAATATTTTATACCAGGAAAACTATCTCAGGCTGCTGCTTGTGATCCTGGTCATGGTCTTTGCAAGCGGTCTGGCGCTCTCCCGTTTAGAACCGGATATGAGCTTTATAAACGGCCTCTGGTGGAGTGTCGTGACCCTGACCACAGTAGGATACGGGGACATCTCTCCTACCACCGCTGGAGGGCGAATCGTTGCCGTCGTTCTCATGTTCTTTGGCATCGGCCTCCTGGGAATGCTCAGTGGTAAACTGGCGACAATAATGATCAGTAAACGAATAAGAGAGAATAAAGGCATGGGAACAACAAATCTACAAGACCACACAATTCTTTGCGAATGGAACCATCGGAGCCGTGCTGTACTGAAAGAAATGCGAGCAGTTCCCGAAACAGAAAATACACCGATAGTACTGATAGCTGATATAGACGAAAAACCTGTTGACGACGCGAACCTCTTTTTTGTTGGAGGCGCAGTTAATGAGGAAACCCTGCAAAAAGCCAATCTCGAAAAGGCGGCTACAATCATCATACTTGGTGACGACAATCTAGAGCCAACCGCGAGAGACGCGAAAGTAGTGCTTACGACCCTGACAATAGAAACTCTCTGCCCTCAAGTCTATTCGGTAGTCGAGCTTGTCGATCAATCAAACGAGCAACATTGCAGACGGGCAAATGCCGATGAAATCATCATAGGCAGTGAACTCAGCAGCCATCTGCTTGCCAGTGCCGCAAGAGACCATGGAATCAGTACCGTTGTCTCAGAACTTCTCAGCTCCCGATATGGTAATGATCTCTTCCTGGTACCCCTCCCTGAAAAGTTGATTGGAAAAACCTTCCTTGATGGCCTTGTCACTATGAAAAAAGAAGAACAGGCAACACTGCTTGGCATACAGAAAGGAACAAAAGGAGAGCTCATTACAAATCCTGAAGCCCAGCATCTCCTGGCCAGAGGAGACTATCTTATTATTATCTCCCAAAAGCGTCCGCACATAAAAGAATAAATTTCGACCTGTTACACAGTAATTAAGAAAAATATTGACTAAACAAATGATGTTTTGTAGCGTTAACTACGCTAGAGAAAATCGACAACCTGGCAGCATCATTTAGGGAGCGATAGTTTTGTTATTTCTTTGTTAACCACATTGGAGAAATTTCGACAGGTATGGATGCAGAATACATCATTGAAACACGTAAACTGAACAAAGAATTTTCTGGATTCGTTGCCGTAAACGATATGAATCTCAAAGTTCGCAAAGGTTCCATTCATGCCCTGATAGGCCCAAACGGTGCAGGTAAAACCACAGTTTTCAACCTCTTAACAAAATTCCTTGAACCCAGTTCCGGTCAGATTTTTTATAAGAACAAGAATGTTACCGGGAAAAACCCGGCTGCTTTGGCACGCCGTGGGATGGTGCGCTCTTTTCAGATTTCAGCTGTCTTTCCATACCTGAGCGTACTGGAGAATGTGCGGGTTGCCCTCCAGCGAACGTTAGGGACATCGTTCCACTTCTGGAAATCAGATCGCAGCCTGGACAGTCTTAAAGATCAAGCTATGGCCGCCCTGGAAGAAGTCGAACTCACAGACTACGCAGACTCCCTCGCAGCAGAACTTCCCTACGGCAGAAAGCGCGCACTGGAACTTGCTACGACCCTGGCCCTCAAGCCGGAAGTTATGCTGCTCGACGAACCGACCTCAGGAATGGGCCACGAGGATGTCGGACGAGTGATGGAACTCATTCGTAAGGCAGCTGAAAACCGTACCGTACTCATGGTAGAACACAACCTGAAAGTGGTGGCCAACCTCTCCCACACCATCACGGTACTGCAGAGGGGGCAGATCCTGGCCGAAGGGAACTACGATGAAATTTCAAACGATCCGGCCGTGCTTGAGGCCTATGTAGGTGGGAGTCATCATGCATAAAGTTGCCAGCGAACTGCTTCGGGTGACCAATCTACACTCCTACTACGATGAGTCCCATATACTTCACGGAATAGACTTCAACGTCGGAGAGGGTGAGTTGGTCACTCTCCTTGGAAGAAATGGTTCAGGTCGCACCACCACTCTTAAATCGATCATCGGTTTGATATCTAAACGCTCAGGATCAGTTATAGTCAATGGAACTGAGGCAATCGAACTGCCACCTCACAAAATTGCCCCACTGGGCATCGGCTACTGCCCCGAAGAACGCGGTATCTTTCCCGGCCTGACAGCTGAGGAAAATCTGCTCCTGCCACCGGTACTGCACAAAGGCGGCATGAAGCTGGAAGAAATATACGAAGCTTTTCCCAACCTCAAGGAACGTCGCAGTGCCCAGGGAACCCGATTATCCGGTGGAGAGCAGCAGATGCTTGCGCTGGCCCGAATCCTTCGTACCGGAGCTCGTCTATTGCTGCTGGATGAAATTACTGAAGGACTGGCACCGGTTATTGTCGATTCCATAGGAAAAACCATCAAAATGCTTAAGGAACGAGGCTACACCATTGTTCTGGTTGAGCAGAATTTTCGATTTGCCAGTACCCTGGCAGACCGTCATTATGTGCTGGAAAATGGTCGCATAGTGAAAATGATCACGAAGGAGGACCTCGAGACAAACCTCGAT
>JAOZLO010000035.1 GCA_029934775.1 Desulfocapsaceae bacterium | reverse complement strand
ATGTGAATAAGGTGAATATATGGGTACAAATTATACTAAGAAAATCCCAAAATATGTACAGATCCATCAGTGGTTACGCGCTATGATCAGCAAAGGGGAAATTAAACGTGGCGATAAACTCCCTACCGAGACCGAATTATCCAAGATGTTCGCTGTTAACCGCATGACAGTACGCAAGGCAATGGATTCTTTGGTGGTCGATTCTATGATCACCCGCCACGCAGGAAAAGGAACTTTTCTGACCTCCGAGAAACCTAAAGATTTAATCTATACCCTGAAAAACATCACAAGTTTTGGAAATGACATGCAAAGCGTAGGAATCCAGCCTTCCTATCAGGCCGTTGAGGTGAAAGTAATCGAGGCGGACGTCGAAGTAAGCAAAATGTTGAAACTGAAAAATGACAAGCGAACCATTTATTCCCTTCGAGTATTGCATGCCAACGACAAACCAGTACTCATCGAAAAAAGCTATCTGCCTTATTTCAAATTCAAAGATATTTTAGATATGGATTTTGCTGCCACTCTTTATCAAATTATCACGGAAAAGTTTAATATCACATTGGATCATGCTACTCAATGTTTGACAGCGGAGTTTCCGGGAGAAGAAGAAACGAGAATATTCGGCCTGCCCGAACCTTGTCCCTGCATGAAGATGGAAACTGTGATATATGATCCACACAACTCCCCGGTGGAGGCACTTTTCGCCTATTATCGTGGAGATAAGTATAAGTTCAAATTCAAGGCAGGGAGTTATATACATCACTCGATCCAATAGTCTGAATAATCCTGTTGATGAATAAAATGAATTCTGGCACTTTTATACTTTCAAATGAGGGAGAACACACGTAGACAACAGGTTAATTTAACAGAAAATACAGGGTTGTTACGTATACTTCCAGATTATCAAGCGAGTAAATTGCTCCATTCATCCAGCATCTGATGACCGATAGTACTTTCGTTTCAAGATTGAGGAAGAAGCTTAAGACAGGCAAAATGAATCTCAATGAGATTGGTTTTCACCTCACGTGGGTATTACTACTGAATCTCTGATTTTCAAAATTCAAGATAGCTCCTATATATACGAAGTCAACATACCCTATGACCTGTCATCCTGAATATTACATCCCAGCAGAAACAGTTTCAACCAAGACTGAGATTAAGAAAAGTAAGTTTATTACCACCATTACCGCAGCTACCTCAAAAGAAATGATATTACCATTTTTTCAAAAAATTAGAGATCAGTATACTGGCGCTAACCATAACTGTTTTGCTTATATTGTAGGAAACCCAAAATCTCCAGTTGATATTGGTTTTAGCGATGATGGTGAGCCTTCTGGAACTGCTGGCAAGCCTATGCTGGGTGTTTTACAGCATAACAATATTGGCAATGCTGCAGTTATAGTGACTCGCTTTTTTGGAGGGACAAAACTTGGTACTGGAGGATTGGTAAGGGCTTATTCTGCTGCAGTCAAAATAGTAATTGAAAAGGTTTCTTTAAATGGTTTCATAGAGTCTAGCTGTCTGCAGGTATCTGTTCCATTCCAATTTGAAAGCAATGTTCGGCATCTGCTGTCAACTTTTAATTTGACTGTGATTAATCAAAAATATTCGGAGGATGTATTAATTGAAATCAACGTTCCTAAAAATATACTGGGAATTCTCCGGAAAAAGGTTAATGATATTACTAAAGGTACCGTAAGATTTGACACAAAATGATGTTGTCAAAAAATCAAACTACCTAAGAAACAGTGGAAGGGTAATAGAAAAGAAGGGAGTGATAATTCCACAACTACAGCAACGTTATATCCTTTTTTATTCATTCACATTCCGGCCAGCCATATCCCCAGCGCCAGGGTAACCCGGTACATGGCATGCCGCCGATGCGCACTGAACGATACATCAGCTCTGCAATACCGGTATAGATAGCCCCTATTTCCCGGATAGAGACATCGTATTGACTACTCAGCTCCGGGGCTCTTTTTAGCCCGACCTGCATAACACAACTCTTTAATGCCAGATCTGCCTTTTTGCGGTCCTTAAAACTTTCTTCCACGGTAGTTTCACGAGGTCCGCCAGTATGATATTTCCGGTCATGTGTAATACAGCACGATTCCCAGGGCGGCTGGGTCCCGTGCGTGGTCTGAAAATCCCTGATCCTGCCGGCCAGATATTCCCATCCGATGGAGAGTCCACCACTGCAGCCATCCGTAGTAAATTCGGCGAGTATGCTTCCTGCGCGGACCTTAATGACTGCAAGTTGATCATGCCGTTTCATCTCAAGCTGACGTTCAAATGCATCGACATGTTTTGCCATTCTGAAGTCTGTCTCAGCACTTGAATTTCCCGATAAAAAAAGAACAGTCACCAGTAGAAACAGAGCTGTTGCAGATAGCAGCAGGCATCCCCCAGCCAGAGGCAGTTTTATACCGAAGAAACTCATGGTGACTGATCACGATATTCTTTTTGGGGAACAGGGCGGCCTACCAGTACTGCTGTATGTATCAACAGACGCTCCACTGAACTCATATCAGCCCGTTCGGCAAGCACATTTCGGGCCAACTCCGGTTCATCGGTAATGATTCCATCTACACCCAGTGATATCATTCGAGACATGGAGACCTGATCATTTACCGTCCAGACAAACAGTTGCTTACCTGCCGACTGGGCGCTGCTGATAAAACGGGGGGTGGCCATTGCCATATTGACGGCCAGGAAATCAACGTCCAGCCTGGCTGTGTTACCAATTGCCTTGGCGGAGAGCAACCCGACGACCCATTCCGGCCGCAGGGCTCGTATTTTTTGAACACCATCGTGTTTCAGTGACATGATGGCAACATCCGTAACCATATCCGCCTGTTCAACAATATCTACAACCCGTTGTTCAAGATGCTGATCATGTCCATAATATTTAAGTTCAATCATGACCCGGGCCTTCCCCCTCGCCTCCTCGAGGACCTCAATCAGAGTCGGTACTCGTTCAGCTGAGAACTGCTGGTCGAACCAGCTGCCTATATCAATCTCTTTTACCTGCGCAAGCGTTCCGTCCCATACCTTCAGATTCACGCCCGCAAGCTTCATGAAGTCGCTGTCATGGATTACCACAACTTCTCCATCAACAGTTTCCTGGACATCGATTTCAATCCAGTCTGCGCCGTCCTCTATGGCCTGTCGTACAGAGGCCAGTGTGTTCTCAGGTGCTTTGCCGGCTGCACCGCGATGGGCAATAACCGCCACATTGTCATTTGTCTGGATATCGCTCAGAAGCCAGATGCCGACAACTGCTGCAATCCCTGCACAACCAACCAACAACAGAGCAAAATGGGGGACAGTCATACGCCATTGTCGACTCCGCTTATCTTCAGCAAGATCGCTCATATCCAGGCTGGAGCCACAACCTTCATATAATATCACTAGAAAAGAGGCAAAGCTTGCCGAAGTAAATGTTGTAATAAAAAGATTTCCAAGCGACCATAGGGCCACCAGTGCTCCCAGTACAACCACCAGCAGGTTGAGTGAATTAAAGAACATTGGAGCCAGGTTTGAACCGAGAAATTTAATGCCACCCAGTACAATCACTCCGAGCAGAAGCGCCCCTCCCCCCCATAATCCAAATGTCAACAGGAACAACTTCCGATACCCGTCAGTAAGTTTCCTGCTTTCTTTAAATGAACGGGATGGAGATACACCTCCAAAAAGAATCAGAGGAAGTGTAAGAGACCAGGATAAAAGCTTTGAAACAAGAACTGCAAACATTGCTGCAAAAAGCAGCACCATGAGTGTGGCGGCAATCAAGAATTCGGTAGGTTTTTCAGACAGATAATAATTGATATCATAATCTGTAATCAAAAACCAGGCGACAGCCCCGCAGGCGGCAAGGAAAGGTAGTATGATTATAAGAATTCGTACAATGAGATGGAGAGTGAATGAAAAGATTGTCACCGCTCGTCTGGCGGTGAAATACAAAGATTGCATTACACCAGTATGCAATCCCTTCATGCTGCACCCACAGACAGCCATCATTGAAGCCTGTTCAAAGGCCATGATAGTTATAAGCAGGGAAGCAAACAGTATCAGTGCCATTATTCCGGATGGTGTAATTAGAAAATAGATAATTTCCTGATCGGAGAGCATAGTCTGACCGGACAACCGCAGCAGGAGCTTGCCGATAATACCAACCAGAGGGGTGAACAGGATTACACCAATTGCCACATAGGCAAAGTGTATTGCAAATAATTTTCCGATGCTTTCTCGCAGGACTCTCAGAACTTGTCTGCTCATGGTTGATATATTGTTTGCCAATCTGCCCCCCTGATCCTTATTTTTATACGAAAGTCATGTGTTACTGAGCACTCAGCACATTACCCACATCATCAATGTTTACAGTCAAGATACGCTTCCTGCGCCATGTTCTTACATCACCAGCTGAGCAGTTATATGATTTTGTCTGCTCTTCAAGAGAGAGAGATGAAACACGCCTGCCCTGGTGTCTCATCATTCGAGTAAGCAGCATTGTGTTTGCAATAGCCCAACTGAAGAGAAATAGTATAATCAGGCCGCTGAATGTATAACTTATTTCCAACTGGTTAAAAAACAGCTCCCAATCCATCGTAGTATCAGGGTCGAAGTCAAGTTTTTTTAATACCCCTACCTCCAGCATAACCAGTACATCCCAGCAGATATAAAACCAGAATCCCCAGGCTGCAGCGGTGAACAGAATATCCCGGATTATAAATCTTAAAGGTATTTTTTGGGACGAAACAACAATATATTTACTCAAATCTGATCTCTTCACGAAAGCCCCCTGTCCGGACTGACCCATGTTGCCAGTTTTTTTCGTCCAAAAAAAATCGCCCTATATAAGCCCAGACATGACGTTACCGCCATAATGAGCCAGTAAATCATTGGGTACCATATCATCCATAAAAAATATTTGAATATATCAGGCTCATAACGTCGCTCTAAATTCATTGCGACAAGGGATTGTAAAAAAAAGGTTACCCCCATGAGGACGCTCCAATGGGATGGCACAGTCCAGACAAGTCCGAGATCAAAACTGTAAAGAGCTTCAATCAGTATGCCGCATCCTGTTATCAGAATAGCGTGAGCCCAAATCATACTGAATAAATATTCAAAGAGGATAGGCAGCATTCGCTGACCATCTTTACTAAATAATCGCAAACCATATTTTAGAGCAGTCTCTCCGGCTCCCTGAGCCCAGCGAACCCTCTGGCGCCAAAGCCCCTTGAGGGTCTCCGGCATAAGAATCCAGCAAACTGCATTTGGTGCATAGCGGACAAACCAGCCGGACTGCTGGAGCTTCCAGGTAATATCTATATCATCGGTAAGCATCTCCGGACTCCAATATCCTATGTCGTGAAGAGCCTCTTTGCGAAAGGCCGCCACAACGCCGGAGATGGTAAAAAGTCTGCCGTAGACGCTTTGTGTGCGTTTAATCAGGCCGATAATTACAGAAAACTCTCCAACCTGCAGTTTCCCAAGCAGTGTCGTTCTATTCCTGATCCGGGGATTACCGGTTACAGCACCCACTTTAGGATGAATCACCAACCGATCGACCAGCCAGGCGACTGCATTGGGTTCTAGAATAGCATCACCGTCAATGCAGACAAGGACTTCTCCCTTAGCCATAAGACATCCGGTTCTGAGCGCAAGGGCCTTTCCTTTATTTTCGGCAAGATGAACAACTCTCAAAAATGCATATTGCTCAACAAGATTGTTAAGTTTTTCAGCAGTGTCGTCACTGCTGCCGTCGTTTACCGCAATAACTTCAAACTTTTCAACCGGATAATTGGTATGAACCAGTGAAGCAATGGTCTCTTCAATCTGTTTTCCTTCATTATGACAGGGTATGAGCAGTGTAACCATTGGCGTATGTTTGAGATCAGGCATCTCATCCGGATCGGCCTGTCCTCGTTCTCTAAACAGATAAAACATCAGGGCGCCCGCTATCCAGATCCAAGACATGGTAAAAGGATAAAGAAAAACAAGCTCCTGAACAGAACGAAAAAACAGCTGCAGTTGGTCAATAGTCATCGGGGTCTCACTGGATAGGTACTGGTTGAAATTATTTCACGTATGGTCGAAGGAAGAGGACTGTCATCTAAAAAGTGATCATCAGCATAGGCATGATTGATAAAACCTTCCATCGTCAGTTGCCTGAATTCCCGGACCAGTTTCCCCTCCCCGTTACTGCTCTCGCTCTCATATTTGAGTAAGGGAACCATATAGGGGAGTAGAGCTTTCCTCTTCGAGGTTCCGGTCAGCCACTCTGTCAGATCCTTGTCCGGCCTTGTATCCCTTAAATCCAGCACCAGGTAGTCAAATCCTGAAAGAACTGTCATAATCTGTTTATCTGAAGCCTCAGCCAACATCGCAGGAGTAACAAGAAGGGCAACCTCGACGAATGGCTGCCATTTTTGTATTTGTGCTATATTTTTTAAAATTTCCAGAGAATACTCAGGCAGCCTGCCAGCAACCCGCCATACCTTTCGCAATGCCCTTTTTACTAGAATATTTGCCCTGTAAGCGTTTTCTCCATTCCTCTGTGGATTTTCATCTGCAAAGGCAAAGAGCGATCCGGCAAATAACTGATGATCAATAATTATCCCACTGCAGGGCGCAGCTTTGCCAAGATCGCTGAACAACACTGATGGCACTGTCTCCGACATTCCTGATTGATGCTTTTGTTTCTCAACATCAAATATTTTTCTATTCAACCACAGTATGGATCCAGCCCCACCACGCCTGTCTGTTTGCCACAAAAGCCGGAGAAGTCTGTCCTGTGCTACAGGGAGATAACTGTTTGAAAACAGAGCATGGAGTTCTCCATTTATTTCAACTATCGGCTCAAAAATAACTGCACCAACCTGAAGGGCATGAATTCGTTCAAGCAATTTACTGAATTGAACTTCGACCTCAGCATCTTCTTCAATGAGATCAGACATTCTCACCTTCATAAATCGACGCAAGGGTGTACTGTGTTTTTCCTTCAAATTTGTCCTGAGTATCCCCGTCTCCGGATTGAGTGTTGGATAGACTCGCCCCAGTGCAGTTAAATCCCGAACTGATCCGGAAACAGGATCAAGGGTCAGAGTCACCTCCATCCCCACCTCATGGGCAATCTTAACAGCTAACTGATTATATCTGCCGAAAGGCCAGACCATAACTCTTGGCCTTTCACCTAAATGATCCGCTATAAGCTGACTGTTACTTTCCAGATCCATGTAGATTCTCTGTCGATATTCGACATCAGTTTCATACCGCAAAGCCTTGGTGTCAAAGATGTGGGTAATTGTTGCCGGCAGCATGTCACCGCTGGAATCTGCCAGCAATGCGCTGTGAAGATTCATTGAATGAGATGCTATTTCAACTAAACCGGACTGTTGAATCGCCTTGACCTGTTGCCAGGAAAGAAATTTCTCCCGTGGGACATAGGTGCTGCCATAGAGAACTTTTCCATCTTCACCGGAAGACATCCACTCTCCCACAAGGGCCAGTACAGCAGGAAAATTATAGACTTTCAGTAAAGGCAATACGTGGGTGAAAAAACTTGTATATCCATCATCCCAGCAGAGCAGAACAGGTTTGTCAGGCAGAGTTTTTTTCCCCTCTCGTGCAGCTATCAGATCAGCTATACTGACCGGCTGGTAGCCGGAGACAAGTAACCATTCAAAATGGTTGATCAGGGTATCCAGAGTGACAGCATCCGAAGTAAGCTGGTCTTTTCTATCCACCACATCATGATATGCAAGTGCAGCAATTCTCTTCTCATAACCGTATGCGAAAGAAGAGGACAAAAGTGAAATGAGCAGAAGAGTTCTTAAAAAAAATAACATGTTAAAATTTTGCATGGAGCATAAAATTTAATGAAAAAAATGGTTCAGGGTCACCATCATACACATTACGACCAACCTCAAGCCCGGCCCTTCCTTCAACTTTTGAGGAGACACTGTATCGCTGCTCATATTTGATGCTCCCAACCCAATCTTCATCATAATTTTCCTGATTATACATTCCCCAGCCACCAGTTAAGGAATGAATAACCGCACTACCATAGGACCGATACAGAACATGCTCTGCCCTGAGTGACAGCCTCGCACTGAAATCGTATTCAGGATTATAATAGGGCGCATCTATCCTGCTGTTTTGGGAGCCATATAAATCAATCGAACCATCCAGATCAAAGCGGGGAATATCAATCAAACGCTGGGATATCCGGGCACTACCTTCCAGCCTCTCATTATCATCGGAAAACCAGCCTGATCCCAAAGAGATGCCGATGTTTCGAGTTTCATTCCAACGATATGAAACAGAGCCATCAACCTTATCCATGGAGACTCCATAATAAAGTGCCCGTAAAGGGGTTGCTTCTGAAAAGACGGCTCCGTTGAGGGTAATTGACCAGTGATCATCCGGAGTCCAGTGGATCCTTGCTCTTCCCCCGGGCTCATCCACCGTTGATTCGTTGTTATTAATCATGCCAAAAACAGACCCTCGTCTGTTGGCGTATTCAAGACCAAGGCCATAACTAAAGAGATCCTCTTCCCCTTCCGGTATTTCGCTCCACGAATACCGGGACAACCCGCTTATCCTGAGGTTGCTGAAAAGAGGAACAGAAATAATCTCTGCGCCTGCAACTATACCATCACCTGATTGTTCCGGGCCTTCACTATATGTGTATTTCAGATCACCCCACAGATCCGGGCGCTGTGATAAATATAACTCCTCGGCAAGTCGCCTGGTTGAGGAAGAGAGAGGATAAACATCTGACAATTGTGAGATAATCTCCGCCGCCTTTTCATATTCATGCAGCTGCAGAAGTGCGCTGGCCTGGCCTGCCCTGGCATCATTATTTTCAGGGTTCAACAGTGATGCCGTGGAAAACTCTTCCAGGGCAAACCGTGGATGTGTGCGGGCCAGTGCGATCTCACCACTGATCTGGCGAAACCAGTCATTTGCAGGGGCTTTTCCTTTAAGTTCATCAATGGCTGTCCGGGCATCAGGCAGCTGCTCTGAGTACAGTTTTGCTAAAACTGACAGGACAACACCGTCAAGATATGTTGGATTTGCATATTGCACTGCTGAATCTGTAAAAACTCTCATCGCTGGCACTTCAGACACCATGGTCTGGGCAAGTTCTGTCGCTTGATGAAACCCTTCATCTTCTATATAGGCATAAAAAAGGTTTACTTTGGCATGGTGATTATCAGGTTCTGCCCGGATTACCTCCTCAAGAAGATGTACTGCTTGCTCAGGATCCTGAAGACTCAGTGCCGCAGCCCCTGCACTCCGACTCACATAAGGTGGTACCGGATCCACTCTGGTCAGTTGCCCGTAGAGGTAGAGTGCCTCAGCAGACATCCCTGCATCGCCCAGCGACACAACCATATCTTCTTTTATTGCCCTTATATCTTCATGATATTTCGGACTATTATTCAAAATTGAGAGTGCCTGAAATTGAAAGGATAATGCCTTCAAGGCAAAAACAATCTTTTCCTCTTCATTTTCCGCAGTTGTTTTTCCCCAACGAAGATAGAGAGCTGCTTTTGTCATAAAAATTGCAGCGGATTCTGCACGATCTACACTATTCGGATTCGCAGTTTCAATTCCCGAAGCGACAAAGGGAGCAGCGAGATGACGAAGAGCCCTTATCTGCTCACGAACTGCCTCATTCTTCTCATCTGCAATTGAAGCCAGATGTATGCTGGAATCAAGTATTTCAATCCAACTACCATCAGATGTGGCCAGATAGAATGAAATTTCACGGTAGTCCGGGTCTAATTCCAGATACGGCCTGAGAGATGCAAGAAGAGTATGTGCATCATCAAATTTACCGATATCAATGAGCAGCTGGGCTTTTTTCAGCTGATATCTCCGATGAGCTGGATAAAAATCCAGGAGCTTATCTAGAAGGGATAGCGCCAGCTCAGTCTTTCCTTCTGTCCTATATAGCCCGATAATGGAATAGTTCACGTAATCAGGATAGATATCTTCCGGATGTTCTTCAAAAAGAGTCAACGCTCCAGGAACATTACCGTTCTCAATGAGCAGAATTATCAAATCTGCACGGACTTGCGCGTCCTCAGGATGTTTATCAAGTAATTCCTCCAAGCCTGATACTGCCGGAGCCAATTGGCCCTGCCTGGCAAGTAGAACGAGTGTTTCCCGCTGCCTGTCAACAATATCATTAGCCAATGCCGGAGCAGAAATGAAAAGAAGAATCAGGAGGAGAAAAATGAAAATGATATTGCGCATCTGTTCCAGCAAGCTTGATATGTCCGGAGTTAGGTTTAATCCGAACCGGACAGTACTTAATCCAATCGGATTAAAACATTACTCCAGTTATCGACTCAAAATTCGGAAATTCATCAAAACTGATGGACTGCCGGGTATGAAGATCATACACTAGCCCTCCTTTTTCAGTCAACCCGATAAGATAGACCCGCTTCTTACCATCAGCAGGTATTGCCCCCCATGACTTCAGATGTTTTGCAGTAATCAGACCTATCAAGACAGAAGCCTGAATATTATACCGCCCGGCAACAGAGATATTAGCAATATTGCCAGCCAGGGTGGCAAATGTTTCATCATATGCAAGGGGATATTTCTGATGAAGATTGAGTTCCGGGACTTGAACAGCAATAAAGTCTTCCGTCCAGTTTATCACATCATGAAACCATTTTTCCGTGATATAAATATACTGGCGATCATGGATAACAACATTTTTGGCTGAGGGCAGACCTAGCCTCAATCGTCTCTTAATAAATCCGGCCGGAATCATTTTGGGTTCACCTCCTTCTGCCACAATTTCAGGAGGTGGCCCTCTCTTAATCCGGATATACTCAACCTGCTGCGGTGCGGCACAACCTGTCAGCAACATGGCCGATATCATCAGTAAAAACGGCAGGTGTATAAATGATATTTTCTTCAAAACAGGTACACCTCCTCTATATATTTTTTATTAGGGTAATCAGCTAAGCTGCAGTATTGTCCATTTTGTGGCTCAATGATAAAAATTCCTTTACTGGTAACAGCAAACATCAGGGCATGCAGTTCAGCAGGCAACCCGGCCCATGAATGTTGTGCATTAACTCTGAGCCACCCGATAGCAGCCCGGGTATCAAGAAACCCGGCTCTCCAGATTCTAAGGGTAGTAATTGCGTTCAACATACCGCTGTAGTTTTCACAATCCCAGGTATCGGCCTTACCCTGGACCCCGATATAGGAGAGAAATGCATCGTAAGCTCCCAGTAGATGATCAAGCCAGACATGCTCTGGTATAATAAACCTGGTGATTGTATTGTTATAATAAAAGTTTTTTAATGCCGGGCTGACATTTCTAATCTGTTTTTCAATATCCATACCAGATGTGTACTGAACCGTTCCATCGGTTTGTAATGCTGGAATAAAGTTTTGCGGCATCGGCAAGGTTAAATAGTCTCCTTCGCCGCCAATTGCAGCTTTATGGGAACAAAGGATTACCACTATAAAAAGAACAGCCCTCCAGGTAACCATTAAAGAATATGGATTTGTCTTTTTCACTCTCATCTCCTGTTAAATTGCATCTTTCCCTCTCTCTCCGGTTCTGACTCTTATTACATCATCTATTGCCAATACAAAAATCTTACCATCACCAATCTTACCACTATTGGCTGCATTTCGTATTGTATCAACGACTTTCTCAACGAGTTCAGCAGATACAACAAGTTCTATTTTTATTTTGGGATTAAAGTCCACATTATACTCAGACCCACGATACATTTCCTTATGCCCTTTCTGACGACCGTACCCTTTTACCTCCGATACAGTCATCCCCATAATCCCCATTTCGGTCAGCGCCTCTTTAACCGGTTCGAGTTTGAAGGGCTTGATGATAGCCTCTATTTTCTTCATAACTTCCCTCCTGTATTACTGACAAACCTTTTCGTTAAGCAGTGAATGAAGTATCACAGCTGCCTCTGTTGCCCCGTCAAGATTAACAGGAGTAGCAGAAATGTGATCTTCTGCCAGATTATCAAGAAGAAATGAAACTATCTGGTCACTTAAAACTTCAGCTTCGGGAATCACATGCATCCTTTCTCCAACTTTTTTTCGAAGCCGCTGAAGATGGAGTTGCTGCTCATTATCCCGCATCTCCCGTTCGACAACTAAAGCAGGAATACCCGCGTATAACACATCAATAAGACTATTGTATCCTCCGTAAATGACGGCACTCTTTGAACGCATCAGCGAGTCTCCATACCTCGGTCCCGGCTGCTCCAGGCTGCAATGGCGGAGACGGGAGAACAAATTCCATACCGTATTTCTGAGCTCTGACGAATCGTCTGTATCGACAAAAAGATGCCAGTCACCGTAATTTTGTGGGATAGCACCAAGAGCTTTGGCAAGTTGCTCCAGGAAGCCCATAGATTTCTCACCTATCCAGGGCACAGAGATAGTCCCGGCCAGTCTTTCACTCTCTGTATATTTTGCAGAGATTTCATTCCTTCTACCGGTAACCTCTGCCAGTCGTGAAACATATCCACACTCCCTGGGGAGTATACTGTACTGTTGTCGAAGCTGGTCAATATGCGTTTCACCAAGCACATCCCTGTCTCCATACCAGAGTAACTGATGGTAATATTTTCGAAACAGGTTGCTCGCCAATTCAGACTTGGCCTGGGAAACAGTCCCGATAACACCACGAACACCAAGAATCCAGCGGGTACCAATATCCCGGCTAAGAGCCAGGGCAGAAACAAGTTCTCTGTGTTTTCCCTGGGGAGTATGATCCACCAGAACCATTCGCGGGCGATAGAGAGTTATCAGATGGTCAAGTTCTCCTGCTCTGAGAAGCCCTAACTGACCATCAGCAAACATCGATTTACCCATTACACCTATCGATTTCCCGTTCTTAACTTTCGTCTCATAAGACGGCAGCTTCAACCAATCAAGAGGCGCCGCACCAATAAGCTCCTGGGATTGTCTGCAACCTGAAACAAAAAGCACTTTCAAATGAGGGTAAAGACGTCGCAGGGCCATACCTACACCAATACTGCGGGAAGCATGGCCAAGACCACGACCATCGTGGGCATAAATGAGAATATCCAGCCGGGGAGTTGTCATAATATCTTAGAAATATGAAATTTAGTGCCTTACTCCATAAAAGCTGTAATGAAAAACAAGTAATCGAGTAATGTGCTTTGAAATTGTGAGCTTATATATGCCACCATGGCACTTAT
>JAOZLO010000327.1 GCA_029934775.1 Desulfocapsaceae bacterium | reverse complement strand
AGACCATCCGCTCCACCCTAGACCGGACCGAAGGCAATAAATCCCATGCTGCAAAGCTTCTGGGCATTGCCCGCCAGACCTTACTTAATAAGATTAAAGAATACAATTTGTAATAAATCAGATTGTTATAAAGCTATCATGTAACCCCAACTGCTTTTCCCAGGGAGGATAACAATGAATCACAATAGAATACGACTCGTAAAAACAGCTTTTTTGACAATGATACTGTTTGGATTAGGAGGATTGGCTTATGCAAGTGGATCCCATGAGGGAGGGCACAATAAAAAAGCAGCTATGTCTCACTGGTCTTCCCCGCCAGAGGCCCTTAAACAGGTTAATCCTGTTGCGGCAGACAGTGTGTCAATTTCTTCCGGAGAAAAAATCTATGCGCAGTTATGCGCCGGGTGTCATGGAAAAAGTGCAGACGGCAATGGCCCAGCTGCTGCTTCTCTATCCAGAAAGCCAACAAATCTAAGAGCTATGTCTGGTGGACATGCTGATGGAGACTTTGCCTGGAAAATCAGCAATGGACGAGGGGACATGCCAGCATGGGAAGAAGAGCTTGATCGTACCGAAATATGGCATCTGGTGAATTATATCCAGTCATTGTCATCCCATGGAGGAACATCCCATATGCATCAGAATAAAGGACATGGCAGCAAGAGCGATTCTCATCAGGACTGAACCGCAAATGAAATTACAACCCGTATTCCTTTATTTTATTAAAAAGAGTCTGGCGGGCAATTCCTAATCGTTTTGCAGCCAGGCTCTTGTTATTATTGGTATCTTGTAGGGTGGCACGAATCATTTCCCGCTCCATATCGCGTAGTGTCCAGCCGTAGGATGAAGACTTTTTCCTGATCAATTCATCAGGCTCTGGCAGAAAATGTGGTGGCAACTCTTTAGGGGTGATCTGCTCACCAAGACAGAGGATGACCGCCCGTTCGATACTGTTCTCCAGCTCACGAATATTGCCGGGCCAGCTGTAACGCACGAATATGGCCAGTGTTTCCGGGTGGAATGTTTTAATGTTCTTGTTATTCTTTTCAGTGTATAACTTGAGGAAATGTTGTGACAATTCAGTAATATCTCCTTGCCTTTTTCTCAAAGGAGGCAATTCGACGGGAACCACCGCCAGCCGGAAGTAGAGATCCTGCCGGAACGTTTCCGCTTTAATCATCGCATCAAGATCTTTATGCGTCGCCGCCAGAAGCCGGACATCCACTTTGACGGTGTCACTGCTACCCAGTCTTTCGAATTCACCTTCCTGTAAGACGCGTAAAATTTTTGCCTGAGTCGTCAAGCTCATGTCGCCGATTTCATCGAGAAAGAGCGTTCCTGTGTGGGCAAGTTCAAAACGGCCCTTTCTCTTTGAGGTTGCACCTGTGAATGCACCGATTTCATGCCCGAAAAGTTCACTCTCCAGCAAATCTTCATGGAGCGCTGAACAGTTTACTTTGATAAATGGGCCTGCCTTCCTCTTGCTGTGTTCGTGCAGACCATTTGCCACAAGTTCTTTGCCAGTTCCCGATTCACCGAGAATAAGCACCGTTGCATCACTGTCAGCAACCAGTGACAATGTGCCAAACAGTTCCTGCATTACCTTGCTGGAACCGATGATATTTCCGAAACTGTATTGCTCAGCAAGCCGTTTTCTCAGTTGATCATTTTCGATACGAAGTAATGTGTGATCAAATGCCCGCGACAATATATGAGCCAGATTGTTGATATCGATTGGTTTGGTAATATAATCATAGGCGCCGTTTTTCATTGCTGTAACAACACTTTCGATCGAGGAAAAGGCTGTTATGACGATTGTAGGAATAGAAATATTGGCCGAGGCAAGTTTCGCCAGAGTTTCAATTCCTCCCATTCTTTTCATTTTTAAATCAAGCAGAATAAGATCAATGGATTCTTTTTGTAAAGTGTCAAGAACTTCATCGCCATCACTTGCCTCAATAATACCATAGCCCAATGATTCCAGATTGAGTTTGAGCATAGTCCTGTGACCGATATCATCGTCAACCAGCAATATTTCATGTTTTCCTGCCTCTTTATGTGCCATAATATCTCCCCTCCAGAGGGAGTACGATGATGATCGATGTACCAACTCCAATCTCTGATGTCACCTCCAGATACCCCTGGTGCTGTTCTACTATACGGTGGCATACTGCCAGCCCTAATCCGGTCCCTTCCTTTTTGTCGGTAAAAAAAGGGTCAAACATTTTATTTTGAACTTCTTCGGTCATACCCTTGCCACTATCTTTGACATGGATTCGACAGCTTTTGTCTTGCCGATATAGTTCCAGTGATATTTTTCCACCTGCCGGAGTGGCGTTTATGCTGTTTTTCAGCAAATTGAGAATTACCTGCAACAACATATCTGAGTCGCCATGAAGAACTGTACCCTCTTCTTTATGGAATGAAAAAGAGAGGCCTTTTTTTAAAAATTCCTTTTCCAGAAGGGTCACAATTTTGTCCTGTAAACCATCTATGTTTATCCTGTTGAAATTCAACTCCCGAGGCGAACCAAATTGCAATAATTCCGAGACCAGATTATTCAACCTGTCAACCTCACTTATCATAATCCCGGCATATTTTTTACAGGCAGCTGAGGCACCGCTCTCGGAACCAAAGAACTGGGCAAATCCACGCAGGGTGCCAAGAGGATTTCGTACTTCATGGGCAATGCCGGCAGCCATTGAACCCAAGGCGGCAAGCCGCCTTGACCTTTCAAGTTGAATTTCAATTTTACGAATTTCGCGAATATCTCTCAGCACCAGAACGCGTCCAATCTGGTTGTCCAGGTGATCTATCATCCGGGCACTGCCAATTTTCACGGGGATAATCTCGCCATTTCCATGTGGACAGTTGGCGTCAAATTCAAGAAAACTGTTCTCTGTACTGAGAGACTCGAGTGGACAAGTGGGAAAAATCTCCAGAATCTGCCTGCCTGTGATTTCTTCCATGGATTTCCCCAGTAACGCTTCTGTATTTTTGTTACATGAAATAATACTGTTATCCGGGTCTAGCGTTATAAGACCATCGGGGACGCTTTCAAAAACATTTTCGGCATAAAGTCTCGTATTGAGAAGCGTGCCATGAATATTCCACATTCTCTGGTACAGGTAGAGAAAATAGAGCCCAGCACAAAAGAGCAGAATGAGCATTATCAGCATGAAAATCGTGTGATAAATATCCCCTTTTCTCGCCGCCTCAAATTCATCGGTGAAAAAACCTACAGAAATAAACATTCTGCCTTGTGGTTTGTAGTCAAGTTTCCACTGTTGCCAATGTTGCTCCATCATTGGTGTGATTGTTTGTGATGTCCGAACAGGACTAAACTGTTTGGTGACATCAAAAATACTGTTTTCCCAGCTGATAGTAGAAACTGGTTTATCGCCTATTTGTTCCATATCAGCGGTTGTTTTTTTCATTGGCTGGGGCATCAATCCCAGAGACACGATCACATTGTCCTGTTCGTCAAAAATTCTGATATAGGAAACTCCATCATCTTTTAGAATTTCAGAAGCGAGATCTGCCAAAGGGTTGTGATCTATATGCTGACTGAATAACAGCGAGGTTCGTGTACCGGCTTCAAACGAATGAATCATGGAACTTCCCTGTCTGAGAAAGGAAAGCTCCATAAGCTGAAGTCCCCTGTTGATGTTATTGATTGTGGCCACACCAAGAACTATGCACAGGAGCAGCGCTCCCACACGGAGAACAAAAGCTGGTTTTGAGACCTTGAATGTCTCTTTGGTCTTGAGGAGAAGATTGTCTCGCATGATCCTCTTCAATTGATAAAGGGGCATGTACAGGAGTTGAAATACTGGAGTCCAACTCCTGTACCTGGCTCAGCGACATAAAATGTCACATCTTATGGTGTTCATACCAGAATTTGGCAGTATGTTTACCATCAGAATTCTTAAACAGACAGATGATCCCATATTTGCCTGTTTCATCAATTTTAAAATTGGCAGCGAAAACGCCACTCCCATAATCTTTGAGAGTTTCAATCTGCTCTTTTCCTGATGGTGCAATGAGTTTTATTTTACCTGCCACTTTTATTATTTTTTCACTGTTTTTTGCAAATGTGGCCATTACATGATGAGTTTTTCCGTCAGGGTCAGTCATGTTCATGGAGGCCAGATCCATGACTTGGAATTCTGCATGAATACCATCAACCATGGCCATGTGTTTAAAAGTTCCTCCGTCCTTTTTACTGCCATGATCCATACCCTGCATTGCTGCTGCATTCATGGAAAATGT
>JAOZLO010000326.1 GCA_029934775.1 Desulfocapsaceae bacterium | reverse complement strand
TAAGCATTTTAATGGAGAAGGATACACTGCAACACAGAGGAGGCTGGGGCAAGAAGCACCGGGGTGGCAATTTTTCAGGGAAACTGGGCATTATCACAATTATGGCTTTTCTGGCTTGCTCCCATTGTTGCGGCCATATTGGCAGGAGTAGTATATCGGTGGTTTGAAAGGGAATAGAAAACCTCTTGATAGCATGCATGCGGATAACCATGAATGGTGCTGCTTTTGGGGAATCATATTCCGGTTCAAGACAATTACGAGTGTCATTTGCACTCGTGTTGGATATGTATGAGTTACAGCTTTTCGAGAATCAAACTTCCGATGGAATAACCTGCACCAAATGAGCAGAGAATACCTTTATCCCCGGGTGTGAAATCATCTTTATATTTATGGAATGCGATAATAGAACCAGCAGATGCTGTGTTGGCATATTCATCGAGCACTACCGGTGCCTCATGAAACTCAGGAACCCGGCCAAGTAGATTGCGTGCAACAAACATATTCATATTGATATTTGCCTGGTGTAACCACATGCGGCGCATATGGTTTATATTGAAGTCATATTTTTTGAGTTGGTTTTTGACATGGTTGCAAATTAAGGGGAGGAGTTCCTTGAACACTTTTCTGCCGTTCTGGATAAAAAATTGATCCTGTTCGAAAAAACGCTCAAGGGTGATGTTTGGTTCAGAACGGGTCAAATAGCTGGCATTTGTTCTGATATTATTAGAAAAATGCGTTTCCAGTTTCCGGCCCAGAATCTTAAAAGTATTTTGGCCCGAACTGGTCTGCTGTTTTTCCACAATACAGGCTGTAGCCACATCACCAAAGATAAAGTGACTGTCTCTGTCCCGGTAATTAATCTGGGGAGAAGCATATTCGGGGTTGACGATTAAAGCACAGGTTACTGTCTCTGACAAAATCGCATCCACCGCTGTCGAAAGAGCAAATGTACCCGTTGAACAGGCAACTGTCATATCAAAAGCATAACCGCAGCAACCCAGGGCCTGCTGAATTTCAACAGCAACAGCAGGCCAGGGTCTTTCTGAGGTTGAGGCACCGTAAATCACAAGATCGATATCTTCCGGCATTTTATTGGCCTGCTTGAGTGCCTCATGCGCTGCCGCAATTGACATTTCAGCAGTTATTGACAACGCATCATTCGGCCTGCGGGGCACAACAGGCATCATTCTGTCTATATCCAGTATGCCATCTTTTATCATTACATAGCGCTGTTTGATCCCCGATGCTTTCTCTATGAACTCACTGCTGGAATGTTTAAGAATTTCAATTTCACCGGAATCTATAGCCTCACTGTTTACAGCGTTATACGCATCTGAATACGCATTATAGGCCTGAACCAATTCTGCATTGGTGATAACATGGGGAGGTGTAAACAAACCAGTACCACTGATTACAACATTTGACATAATTTTCTCTCCTGGGTCCCCGCTGTATCATCTACTCTGCCGCCTGTTCCCGATAATCGGGATCCTTGACAGTAGTGCAGACAATAACAAACGCAGTGCCTGGGTGTCATCAAAAAAGGTGCACCAACAAGCGGTGTACCTCTTAATCTTCCAGGAGAGAAAATGTTATGAAAAGAATTAACTGTTACCAAAGAGAAAGATAGCAGCTAATCCGGCCAGGAAAGAGAGAATGCGTTTGATCAGTGGATCCTCAGCAATCAGGCTTTTGCCAAGCAGCCAGAGACCAAAACCAATTTTGACAAAGGCAATTCCAGCCCAGAAAGGGTTTGTGACAGGGTGGAGAAGGTATGGATTGGCTATAAAGGAAAGTGGTACAAAATAGAGGCCGAGACCAAGGCGCATGGCCTGACCTGCAACCGGCACCCATGGAGTCTGAGCCATTCCGGCGGCAATGAACACAGTACCACAGACAGGCGGGGTTATGGTTGAGAGCAGGGCATACCAGAACACAAAGAGGTGGGCCTGCAAAGGGGCAAGGCCAAGCTGCTGCAGGGCTGGTCCTGCCACAGAAACGCATATGATGTATGCTGCAGTTGTCGGTACTTCCATGCCGAGAATAAGGCAGGCTACTGCTGTCAGCAGTAGAGCTATCCATAATTTCCCTCCAGCAAGTCCCAGAATAATTGATGTCACTTTAATCCCCAGCCCTGTCATGTTCAGAACACCAATGATAAGGCCGGCACAGATGATGATTGAGGCAATCATGGCGATCTGTTTGGCAGCATTTAGACAGGCAGTAGAGCATCGCTCAAACCACATTTTCAGGGAAAATTCCATCTCTTCATTGACAATCAGCAGCCCGGCAGCTGAGAATATTGCTATCGCTGCTGCAAACTGGGGTGTATAGGCAGTGAAGAAGAGGATGGAAAGCATCAGGGAAAAGGGAATCATGAAAAAAGGTGCAAGCCGGATAACCCGTCTGGTCGATGGTATTTCATCCTCAGTCATGGCCAGGAGGCCATATCGTCTGGCAAAGAGATCAGTACCTATCCAGGTTCCGAGGAAGAAGAGTGTTGCTGGCAAAAGTGCTGCAGTCATGATGTCGATATAAGGGAGCCTCAGCAGTTCCATCATTACGAAAGCGCCAGCCCCCATAAGCGGCGGCATTATCTGGCCACCGCTTGAGGCTACTGCCTCGACTGCAGCTGCGAAGCTGGCAGGGTAACCCAGCCTCTTCATGGTGGGAAGAGTTATGGCACCGGTGGAGGCGACATTGGCGGATGCAGACCCGGAAATGGAACCAAAAAAAGCCGATGACAGCACTGATACTTTTGCAGCTCCGGCCCGATATCTTCCGGCAAGTTTTGTTGCCAGCGCCATAAAAGAGGCTCCACCCTCTCCGGCTCCGATAAATGCGCCGAGAATAACAAAGATTGCTACAACATTGACCGACACCCCTGTAAGCGGTCCCCACAGTCCTCCTTCAGCAATCACCAGAGTTCCAAGAAGACTGCCGGGAGGCAGGCCGGGATGGCCGAATTCACCTGGCAGGTACTGACCAAAAAGCCCATAGAGTAAGGCAATTACAGCAACTGTCGGCAGGGCCAGTTTTACAGCTCTGCGCGCCATTTCGAGTACTACAATAATGAGGCCGATAGCGATGATATAGTGTTGCAGGGTATCAATATAGCCGTACTGATCAGCAAGCTGATTGCGATTTAGGGCAATATAGCTGCAGCTGTAAATACCAAAAATACAGATCATAAGCCCAGTGATTTTTTTCCACGGACTGCCTTTTGCACCGATGACAAAAACCCATGGCAGGGCAAGTCCAAGATGTATAGGACGGCTGAGAAGGTTTGGGATAAGTCCTGTGAAAATAAGGTACAGGTGGTAGCAGGTACAGACTACTGCAAGCAGCAGTGTTGCAGAATATTTTATGGAGGGCAGGTTCATAGAATTACCCCTGCTCTTTAAGTAACAGGGGCAGGGGTATAGTCTGGTTTAGAGCAGATTTGCAGGAATGGAAAAACCGGCTTCCCTGTAATATTTTACAGCACCCGGATGCAGTCCGGCTGCAAGAGTCTTTAACCCCTCCATGGTGACAGCATTCCACCAGGGGCTGGTTTTAGCCATATTGTTTTTACCTTCCCAGAAGGCCTTGGTTAACTGGTATGCAGTCGCATCATTCATGGCAGTAGTGGTATAGGCCCCTACCGGAAGAGCAGTGGTAGTCACATCTTTGTCTACGCCGGGATAGGTACCTGCGGGAATTACGAGTCTGGTCCTTTTTGTCTGTGCTACCTGTTCATCTGTCAGGCTGATAAGACTGATTTTCATGCCGGCAGCGGCTTCTATAACATTAGGTGCCGGATAGGAACCGGCAGTTGCAAAGCCATCTATCTGTCCATTTTTCATAGCCGGGACAGCGGCAGAGAGTTCGACGTCTACCAGTTTAACTTTTCCTTTCAGGCCAAACATGTTGATATATTTTTCAGCTTCTCTGGCACCAAAACTTCCTTTTCCAATAAGAAAATCTTTGCCCTCGAGTTTTTCGAAACTGGTAACACCTGCAGAGGCACTGGTTACAAAATGCATTGTCAGGGAAGGAATGACAAAAAGAGAACGGATGTTCTGGTAGTTGGGGTTGGCATCCTTAAACATCTTTTTCCCTGATTTTGCCAGTTTTACGAGGACCGGGGGGGTGGTGAATACGTAGTTGCCACTCCTGTTTGCAACTTCTTTAACGTTTTGAACAGAGCCCTGACTCTCTTCAACGGTTACTATGATATCGCCGTTGGTACCGGATTTCATGACTTCTGCGATCTGTACTGCCATTTGATAT
>JAOZLO010000034.1 GCA_029934775.1 Desulfocapsaceae bacterium | reverse complement strand
TCAACTCATAAATCCGTACGATGCGTGTTGCAATTTCCTAACCGGACATTGCTGAAAATAACTCATTAATCTGGAATTAAATTTATACTGGTTTTCTAACCGAACACTGCTGATAATAGATATTATTTTTTAATTGCTAGCGGTATACCACAAGATACAAGGGCCACCTCATCAGCGATTTTTCCAATCAACTGGTTGCAGGTGCCTACAAGATCTCTATACTTTCTGGCAAGTCTATTCTCTGGAACAACTCCCATCCCGACTTCATTGGTAACACATATTACAGTACCGGAATATTCAGCAGTTTTTTCTAGCCACAGGCTGCAAAGCTTGGATATTGCATAGTCATCGATATTATCTTCTCCTGACTTGTAGAGAATATTATTTACCCACAAGGTTATACAGTCTATGAGAACTACATCAGCATCTTGAACTTTTTCCGGGAACAGATTTGCAAGTTCAGTTTCTTCTTCTATCGTCTGCCAGCCTCTTCCTTTTCTCTCTTCTGTATGACGTCTAACTCTCTCAGACATTTCAGAATCCAGATGGGGGCAGGTTGCAATAAAAATTTTTTTCTTTGAGATCTTCTCAGCAACACCTAAAGCATAGGAACTCTTACCACTTCTGGCGCCTCCAGTTATCAGGATCAATCTGGCCATTTTCTTTACCCTTTTAGTGCCTTACTCCATAAAAGCTGTAATGAAAAACAAGAAATAAGCACCCTTATGAAGCCAGGGCATAAACTCCGACTTCGAATCAAGTAATGTGATTTGAAATTATGCACTTACATATACCACCATGGCACTTATACCCCCTTGTGGGGTGTTACATTCAGACCGGTAAGGGCACCAATATTATCATAAAGTGTGACGATACTGAATGCTCCAGCCTGTATGTCAAATATCATCCTCTTTTCCGGAGCAAGTCCCAAAAAAGTGCAAAGCAGATGTCGGATAGTTCCGCCATGAGCAACGATGAGTATCCGATTTCCAGATGCTGTCGCTACTTTTTGGGCAAAAGCACCAACCCTTCTGTTAAATGCCTTTACGCATTCACCTTCAGGAAAGCAGAAAGATTCACTGTTCACTCGCCAATCTTCTATGAGATCACTATCAGTTTTCGAAATCTCCTTGAAACTGCGTCCTTCCCACCGCCCGAAATTAATTTCCCTGAGGTCTTTTTCTATTTCTGAGGAAACATCAAGACGAAGGAGGTCTAAAGTTTCCCGGCATCGTTTCATTGGACTGCAGAAAACCTGTTCAATATGTTCTCCGGCAAGAATTTCCCCTGTTCGTATAACTTTCGCTCTTCCTTCCCGGTTAAGTGAAACATCAGTTGAGCCAACATACAGACCATGTAAAGTTGTGGTTCCGTGACGCATTAAATACAACAGTTTGCTCATTATTATATATGGTTGTTCAATGAGTGTGGTTTGGTTATACTGCCCTTTGGGCCAGGAGAACCTACACTAAAATAGAAAGAAATGGTACGGTTTAGTACCGTATTCCTTATTTTCTGTCATAAAAAACGAGAAACTGAGGTCATCACTCCTTCCCCGTAAGCTGGGTTAACAGGTCATGGGCAAAGTCAAGAGTTGAATCAAGCGTCAAAGCCAACGTCAAAAATTCAATTGCCAGTTCTTTCTTGCCAATTTTATGATAATTGACACCAAGATTCGCATAATCAATGCCTGAAGCGGGATTGAGATCAACTGCCCGCTTGAAATGTTTTATGGCATTTTTGTATTCTTGTTTTTTAAAATAGCAGACCCCTAAAGTGTTATGTAAATCGGGTCTTTCTTCATCTTCTCTCAGTCCCTGTTTTGCTACTTCGATTGCCTCGTCAACTCTTCCAAGATCCTTTAAACAACTCCCCTTAAATGAGTATATATAGGGTAAATCTTCCTGTTCCGGTTGAAGTGCCAGGGCTTTGTCAAAATGTTCAATAGCTGCCTCTGGAAGATCCATATTTAAAAAATTTCTTCCCCTGTAAAATTGGAGGTAATACGCCTGTGGCAGGAGTTTTTCCATTTCACGAAATTTCTTCTCAAGTAACTTGGAATCCGTCACAAGATCCATCAGTAATTTTGCTGCAAAAAGTCCAGCATCATTTATTCTCGATCTCTCCCTGAAGTGCGCACCGGGAATAATTGTATACAGAGCAGGGATTTTCAAATCATCATGAGTAACATCAATCATGAATATCTCCATATTGATCTTCTTTAATGCATCTATACAATTATCAATTTCAATCCTCATATTATTATGCGATAGATTACTCATTTTCTCAATTGAAGTAGTGGACTGAGTTTCAGTCATATACGTTACTTCATTCATGGAGAGAGGTTTTGGTAACCCAGAGGCAACATAATTGGATTTGGTGTTGAAATCTCCTGCAAGCTGGGCAACTTCAGTTATAGCTCTAATTATTGCCTTTTCAGGATCAGGAGTTGTTCCAGCTGTATAAACTATCTCACTTTTACCTGGGAATGTTGTCCGGTCAATTGCCAGGGCACCTACAGTACAGATCCCGGTGTCAAGAGTGAAGTCATTAAGATAAAGTTCAATGTCATTGTCTTCAAATTTTTTCAATACTGCTCTTGCTACCTCATCTGACACTGAATCTTTATCAATTTTCGGTGTCTCAATTTTTTCATTGTTAACAAGTGAACAGACGTGCCTTTCGATTATTTCACATATCCCCTGGAGTGCCGATTCTTCATAGGTATTTCCAGCGGATGGCCCATTAAATTCATTTATTGCATAGAACCACGAGAAAGGTATGAGGACGTCTTTATTCAGGCTTATATTGGTTGCCCAGATCCACTGCATCGGGATTTCTTCAAGTAATTGCTGCAAGACCTTTACATCTGTATGGGCATCGTGAACCGAATCAAGGAGGTATTTCATATCCAGAACAGGGTATCCCGCACCAATCATTGTTGTATAATCTCCAGAGAGGAAATTTTCAGGATTGTGCTTAAACGAGAAAAATGAAAACCTCTCCGCCAGTTCCATACAGGCGGAAGCTTCAGCCTGCACTGCAGACGCTCCTTTTCCCATCTGTTTTTTTGTTCCAGTCATGGATAAAGCATCCTCGCCGCACACACTGAAATACACAGGTATATCAAGTCGACCATTATCAATCCGCTTTACCTCATTGAGAATGTTAAGATCAAGTTGTTTCACCTTTTTATAAAAATATTGCAGTGTTTCTTCGGGTGTAACTGCTTTATCCTGGTCTGTTGTGTAAGTTTTGAAACAATCCTGAAGTTTAATAGATTTTTTTTTCATTTTATTAATTATCCACTCATTTTTTATTTATATTGTCTTTCTAAAATTGAACAACATTTTTCGATATCGTCTTGCCAGAGCCTCATTTTCAGTAAAAAAATGAACACTTCTTTGCTCCTCACCCTTTTGCTTAATTTCAATTGCAAGCCGACCTTCGGGAAGAATGTCTGTCGCTCTTTCTGACCACTCAATAACTGTTAATCCATCAAGATAAAAGTATTCTTCAAAACCCAGATCAATAATATCACCGGAGTCATACAGGCGATAAAAATCCATATGGTAGAGAGGAATCCTTCCGCTATACTCATGCATCATGACAAAACTTGGACTCGTAACATAACAGTGCGGAGGAACTTCTAATCCTAGAGCAATGGCCTGGGCCAGGGTTGTTTTGCCGGCTCCGAGATTGCCATTGAGACAGATGCAATCCCCTACCTGGCTAATTTTACCAATTGCAACACCTAGTCTTTCAGTATCATAAAGATTATTAAGTATTATCAAAAAATCCTCAAGCATGAATACCCTCTAGGTCTACCTGTCATCGCAGCCAATGATAAGTTTTATCAATTAATAAACAGCAATCCGGCGTGAAAACATGAGCCACTGGTTCTAAGAGCATGACTATTCCCACGTTGTCATAAGGAGTTCAAAAGGACTGTAATAGAGAGGTAGCCGAGCCGGAAAATTTATTTTGTTATAGTAGCTTATTCTATGACTTCCCAGGTACCAGTTCGGAACCAGATAGTATCCATACCAGAGTACCCGGTCAAGAGCCTTACAGGCAGCGATTAATTGTGTTCTGTTTTCAGCATAGATTACCCTCTCAACGAAGTTATCTACTATGGCGGATTCAATCCCGGCATAATTTTTAGAACCTTTCACTGCTGCAACAGAGGAATGCCAGTAATTACGCTGCTCATTGCCGGGGGACTGGGATTGGCCATATGTAGTGACAATCATATCAAAATCAAATGTTTTCAATCGTTCTGTGTACAATGTCGGGTCAATTGTCCTGTAACGTGTTTTTATACCAAGTTTTTGTAAATTTCTAACATACGAAGCCATTACCCTTTCGAATGCCTGGGATACAAGCAGTATATCAAACTCAAAGGCCTTTCCATCTCTATTTTTCAGCACCCCTTTTTCGATTTCCCAGCCTGAATCTCTGAGGAGTTGCCTGGCCTTTTTAAGATGACTTCTCAGGTTATTTTTTTTATCAGTTGTCGGTGCTGAAAGGGGTTGCGTAAATACCTCTTCGGGTAAACTGTCTCGGTACTGCTCTAAATACTCAAGTTCGAGACCTTCCGGCAAACCGGTTGCTGCAAGATGGGAATTACTGAAAAATGAATTTGTTCTGGTATACTGTCCATGAAAAAGTGCCTTGTTTACCCATTCGAAATCAAGAGCCAACCCCAGGGCTTGCCGTACCTTGGGATCTTTAAAGAGACTTCGCCTGCTATTCATCAAAAAACCTTGGATTCCAGCGTTATTTGAATGAATGAAATTATTTTTTTTGATTATTCCGGAAGTGAATTTTGGCCCCTTCATGTCCCTGGCCCATTGTTTGGCAATATTAATCGAGATGAGATCAAATTCGCCGGCTTTAAAAGCTTCAAGAGCAACTGTCTGATCCTTGTAATACTTAACGACTATCTCATCAAAATTAAACATACCCTTCCTGGCTGGAATATTTTTGGCCCAATACTTCATATTTCTCTCGTATGTAACTGTTTTTCCGGGATTTATATGAGAGACGACATAGGGACCTGAAGCTAGAGGTGATTGCAGGATATTCCTCCCCTGTTCATCCCCGAAACCTGTTTGCGCATAAAATCTTTTTGATAAAATACGCATCTGACTGGCAATAAGATGCAACTCTCTATTTTTTCGTGCAAAATTAAATTTAATCTTCCTGTTGCCCAATATCTCAGATCCTGAGATATCTTTATAGTAGAAAGGATAGAATGGATGGACTTTCTCACCTTTGAATATATCCAGGGTAAAAGCAACATCATCAGCTGTTATGGGGCTACCGTCAGAAAATATGGCATTTTTGTTAAGTATATATGTAACAGACATTTTATCTTCAGCGAGTTCTATGTTTTCAGCAATCAGACCATATTCTGAAAAAGGTTCATCTAGACTTGCAACAGCCAGTGGCTCAAAAACAAGCATTTCAAGACCATAAGGTGCTTCACCTTTACGGGTGAAAGGATTCATTTTGTCAAAACTGCCTATCTGATGGAGGATCAGTTTTCCTCCTTTAACAGAGTCGGGAGAAGTGTAATCAAACTGCTTAAAATCAGGCGGATACTTTAAAGAACCGTCAATGGATATTCCATGAGCAGCAAAAAGTAAAGTAGGTGAGTATATGAGAATAAGAACTACAAAAATGATCTTTTTAAATTCCATGTAAAATGAACTCCCTGATCTTTTTTCCTGTTGAAGGTATCGTTTATGCTCGAATGTTTATACCGACTTTATCGGTTGTTGTCTCATCTTTTCCAGAGCACCAGTTTCATTGATTCCATAATACAATAGCGAGGTTGTCAATTTTGTTGTATCGTGCATCATTTTTGATGATTTTTTTTAATATAAAATGCATCTACCTTCCTTCTTTTGACTTTTCACAGATAAAATAATAATGACAATCTCACACTTACAGACACCGGAGTTTATATGATGGGGAAAACAATAGCTGAAAAAATCTTCGAGTCACATTTACGAGATAAACCATCGCTGGAAAATATGGTTCTTAATCTCGATGTTGTACTATGCCATGAGATTACTACCCCAATCGCAATTTTAGATCTGGTTGAAAAAGGTATGGACAAGGTTTTTGACAGCACAAAAATAAAAGCTGTCATAGATCATGTTTCACCTGCTAAAGATTCCAAAACTGCTACTCAGGGTAAAATTATGCGAGAGTGGGCAAAACGTCATGGCATCAAGGATTTTTTTGATATTGGTGCGAATGGCGTCTGTCACGCGCTTTTCCCCGAAAAAGGCTTTATTCGTCCTGGATATACTGTTATTATGGGGGACTCACACACCTGCACCCATGGTGCATTTGGAGCATTTGCAGCGGGAGTTGGCACAACCGACCTTGAAGTTGGTATATACAAAGGGGTGTGTTCTTTCAGAGCACCTGAGACACTTAAAATTAATCTTTCAGGTGTCCTTAAACCTGGTACTACTGCAAAAGATGTCATTCTGGCAATTATAAAAAATATATCTGTCAACGGTGCAACAGACAAAGTAATTGAATTTTCAGGACCTTTAGTTACCTCTTTTAATATGTCAGCCCGCATGACCCTCTGCAACATGGCGGTAGAGGCTGGTGCCACGTGCGGAATCTGCTTTCCTGATCGTATAACAGCTGAATATTTATGGCCATTTATTAAATCTGATTACTCGTCAGTTGATAGTGCTGTTGAAGATTATAAAAAGTGGCATTCAGATCCTGATGCAACCTATTCCGATATCATTAATTTCGATTTTTCCGATTTGGAACCTCAGGTGACCCATGGCTACAGACCGGATCAAGTAAAAGATATTAAGGAAATGGCGGGTACTGTTGTTGACCAGGTTTATATTGGTTCCTGTACCAACGGCAGGATAGAAGATTTAAGGGCTGCTGCGTCTATACTTGAAGGAAAAAAAATAGCCGAAGATGTCAGAGGTGTAGTAACCCCGGCGACCCCGCTAATCTACAATATGGCTCTTGAAGAAGGAATCATTAAAACTTTCATGGACGCCGGTTTTTGTGTTTTAAACCCAACCTGCGGGGCTTGTCTGGGAATGAGTTCTGGAGTACTTGCTGAAGGTGAAGTTTGTGCATCAACTACAAACCGGAATTTTAATGGCAGGATGGGAAAAGGCGGTATGGTTCACTTAATGAGTCCCTACTCAGCTGCCGCCGCCGCCCTTACTGGAGTAATCACCGATCCCAGAGAACTTTTGAAATAAACGAACACGAGGTTATAGAATGAAACAATTTGGAGGTCCTGCTCTTTTCCTGGACAGAGACAATATAAACACCGATGAAATAATACCTGCAAAGTACCTGACAGAGATTTCAAAGAGTGCCTTGAAGTCACATCTGCTGGAAGATCTTTTGCTGTCTGGCAAACGAATTGATTATCGATCCGAAAAGATACAAAGTGCAGGAGTCGTTATTTCACGGGCAAATTTCGGCTGCGGGTCATCAAGAGAGCATGCTGTGTGGGTCTTTGAAGTCAATGATATTAATGTCGTTATAGCGGAGAGTTTTGCCAGAATTTTCAGGCAAAACATGTTTAATTGCGGAATATTGGCTTTAGAACTCAAAAAAGATAGCATTGAGGCCTTGTTTGCAATGAAGGGAAATATAATACTCTCTATAGATCTTGAAAAATGTACACTCAACGCTCACTCAGATTTGAATTCACAGGATAGTGCTGCATTTCAGTTCGAATTGAATGAGTTTGACAAAAAACTCGTTTCTGAAGGTGGATGGCTGGCTTACGCTGATTCGAATTATTGAAAAGAGTTGATCGCAGGTGACCTAAAGGTTGCAGTCTTTCAACTGTTCAACAACTTTTTTTTGTTCGTCAGTTAATATTTTTGGAACCTTTACACCCAGTTTGACATACAGGTTCCCACGATTTCCCATAGGACCAGCCGGTAGCCCGTATCCTTTGATTCTCAAACGTGAGTCATGTACAGTTCCGGGGTCAACTTTCACCATAAATCTTTTCCCTTCAAGGGTTTCAATTTCCACCTTTGTTCCGAGACACGCCTCACTGAAAGTGATGAGTTTTTCGACTACAAGATCATCAGTTTCTCGAAGAAATTTACTGTCAGGAGCTATCTCAACTTTCAAATAAAGATCTCCCGCCGGCCCTCCATCCGGTGATCCTCCCCCTTTCCCCTGTAATCGTAGTTTTTTTCCTTCTTCAATGCCTTTTGGTATTTTCACTGATACATTATGAGAATCCCCGTTTCTTCGCAGAGTAATTGTACGCTCTGCTCCATTGAGCACTTCATCAAGGGTGACAGAAATTTGATAAGTCATGTCCTGGCCCTTTGTGGGGTTGGGCTGACAGCCACCACCGCAACCTCCTGTCTGACCCTGATTGAAAAAAGAACTGAATGGATTGGATCCTCCGTTACCAGCCTTTTCAGAACTGAAGGAAGCAGACCTTCCTCTTGAACCAAAATTAAATTGACTGAAGATATCATTGAGGTCAAAGTTTCTGAATATATCTTCCTGGGAATATTGCTGACGAAACTGAGTTGAGCCAAAACGATCATACTGCTGTTTTTTCTCCGGGTCTGACAGTACCGCGTAAGCTTCACTGATCTCTTTGAATTTAGCTTCAGATGCTTTATCTCCCTTATTTTTATCCGGGTGATATTTCAGCGCAAGCTTCCTATACGATTTTTTAATTTCTGCAGGAGTTGTTTCTTTAGTTACTCCTAGCACATTGTAGTAGTCCATAATGCAATATCAATTAAAGTCGATTAAATCTTTCCAACACAGGTTATGTGAGCTATTTTTCTATCGTTTTTTCTGTACCAACAATATGAACACTTGAGTGCCACGTCAACTTTCTTTTACAGTAACTGCTCACAGGCCACCGCATCTTTCCGCGATCACGTCGGCTTACGTATGACTTAGGCGACGCCGGTCTGCCTGCCTGCAAAAATCTACAGCACCCTGTAATCAGTTACAAGCACGGAGGTTAGCGAAGTTTAGATGCTTACCCCCATGAATAGTTACCTTTTACAGTGACAATTGCCTGTCCGGCTGGAGCAGATGAAAATATGTCAGTATAAAAATAAAAAAAGGATTCTTTAAAGTTATTCAATTCGTTTGAATAACTCTTTAGAATCCTTTTTTATTCCTTTATGCAAATAGAATTACACGATGTTTTCCTGGTTATCTAAAGGATGCCTTGTAAAATTAACATTCCCGTCTAAAATCAAGGCGTTCGAAAAAAATTACCACAATTATAGGGTTAAAATATTAAGAGGTTAAATTTTTAAGTACAATGCTGATATTGGGAAAAAAGGCGATTTTTCAAGGTGGTCTAAAAAGGCACTTCTTCTCCTGTACTGCCACCACCATCCATAGAGCCAAATGAATTCGACTCAGATGGCATTGGAGGTTCGCTAAAACCAGTACCCCCTCCTCCACCGTCACCTCTGGAATCCAGCATCTTCATTTCACGAGCTACGATTTCAGTTGTGTATCTGTCGTTGCCGCTCTGATCCTGCCATTTACGAGTCTGAAGTTTTCCTTCAATATATACTTTGGACCCTTTATGTAAAAATTCTCCACAAATCTCGGCAAGCCTACGCCAGGCAACGATGCGGTGCCACTCAGTAGATTCTTGTTTTTCACCACTTTTGTTTGTCCAGCGTTCCGTCGTTGCAATATTAAAAGTTGCAACAGAAGTTCCCTCTTGTGTGTAACGAATTTCGGGATCAGCACCCAAATTTCCAACAAGTATTACCTTATTAATCATGTACAAATCTCCTCAATAGTAGAAAAAATAGGATCTTTCATTTAGTGCCCTACTCCATAAAAGCTGTAACTCAGTACAGTACCCCCCTTGAGGGGTATAAAAACAAGTAATCGAGTAATGTGTTTTGAAATTATGTGGTTACATTAATCGCCATGGCACTTATACCCCCTTGTGGGGTGTTAGTAACTATACGATAGATGCAATAAAGAACAAACCATAAAATTTCTGCTATCCCACCTGCGGTTGAACTAATTTGACAGGATTAACAGGATTTTTATGTTTTTATCCTGAGCATCCTGTCTAAAAAATGAAAATTCCTCTATGTTTAAATTATTTTATGGGTGTCAGCATTCATGCCCTGCCGGCCTTATCAAGCATAAACGGGATACCGCCTTTATCAGCCGGAACAAATCCCATAACTTCCTTCCATATTTCATCACTCTCCATGCAAAAATAGACACACGTTTTTTCAGAGGCTTTCATTTTTAAACAATTATAGATAAATTGGTACAGTTTAACTCTATTTGGCCTGAAATATCGTGCTTTACCGTCCAGTCCTTCAATAAATTCCTGGTAATAAATCTCTGAACGAGGAAATCTCCGTATTCCAATTTCTTTTAAACTGGGAATAAAACGTAAAGCGCCCAGGGATATCCAGACAATAGATTCTGCGGGAATCTCTTCATAAAGCCGCCTAATGGTTTCGGCATATCCATCCTGCCAGTCATGATGATCAATTATCGGATCAAAATGAAATGCTACTTTATATCCCAGACTCACACAATATTTTGCGGCAGTAAGACGTTCATCGAGACTGGCTGAGCGGATTTCCTCCTTTTTCATTATAACCGGGCTGTTCAATGACCAGGCGACAATCGTCCTGCCATTGTGTTCAAGGCCTTCCAGGTTTTCAACTACTCCACTTTTGGTTTTCAATTCAAGAACAGCATTTTTTTGTTTACCAATATAGTTCACCAGTAAACAGCTTAGCTGTGTCAATCTGTCAATGGCCAGAGAATCGGTGAATTCCCCAGTTCCTATACGAAAAAACCGGGTAGAATTGTTATGCAGACTTTCATCGAGTTCTTTGAAAAGCTTTTCTGTATTAACATAAAAAGTCAACCAGGGAGCATTGAGATATGCCTGTAAAATACAATATACACAATCCATTGGGCAATTCATCCCGGTGTTTAATACCTGGTAATCGCAGCACTGATATTCTCTGGTACCAGGACATGGTTTGAAAAAATGCCCCCTGTTTTCACAGAGAAAAAGTTGTTTCTTACCAGCGGAAAGATTGTTTACATAATCCTGGTCAAGATCGTTGGGTTTTCCTCTATCAGGGATCAGGGTATACGGTAAATTGGCTCTATTTAGAATTTCTCTGGTGTAAGATAAATCGATACAAGATTCTTCAACATAAATCCTGTCAATAAAATCCGACGGGTCTTTCCATGATTTTCCCCCCACTCTTTCCTCCTTTTCACCAGTGCTTTAAGTCATGTCTGTTTATATGATTCAGCAAGCGCAAGATAATATTTCCCTGTAGCTTGCCTGCCATGTTTAAGACAACCATTACCGAAAATAGTACATTTTCTTTCAAATTCATCCAGTGCAAGAAGACATTGCTTGTCGTTGAGTGTCTTGGAATCGATTATTTTTTTTAGGGCATAAATTCGCAGACGATCCATGCCCATTCTATGCAGAGAAGAAATCTGGTCATCTCTGCCTCCTTCCTTTACGGTAAGAGGTTCATTGACAAGATAAAAAGGGAATCTACTGCTGACGCGCAACCAGAAATCATAATCTTCACAGCAATGAAGTGTTTCGTCAAACAGGCCAATTTTTTTGAAAAGATTTTTTTTAAGCATCACTGTCGACATACCGACCCCACAGAGCTGGAGACAGTGGTCAAAGATATCACCATGTCGTGGGATATGTTTTTTCTTTTGATTGAGATGAACTCCCCTTCGCAGCCATTTTTCCTTTGTGTGACTAATCATATACTCCGGGTTTTCTATAAAAATCTCATATTGCCTCTCAATTTTTCTCTTATGCCAATGATCGTCTGAGTCTAGAAAGGCTATGTATTCATTTTTTGCACACTTAATGCCGTGATTGCGAGCCACAGCAGGGCCTTGATTACTCTGACGTACCATCTTGAAATCTATTTCTGTGGTTCGTGAAAATTCATTTAAAAAATCGACAGTATTATCAGTTGATCCGTCATCAATTACTATAATTTCAGAACATTTCAAGGTCTGCCTTTTCACGGAAATGAGTGCCCGTTTGAGCAACTCTTGACGATTATAGGTCGGAATAATCACCGATACAGGAGAGAATTTCATGGGCAGACTTCGTATTTTTCAATAATATAAAAATATTATAAATATGGCATTGTTCACTGACAATACTGTATACTGCAAAATTCAAATAACATACTCCTTCCCGGTCGGGAAGTCTAAATATTAGATTATTACGGTTTTAAAATGTCCACTGATATACTTATTAATTCTACAAGACATGAGGTGCGCCTGGCTCTTGTGGAAGATGGCACTTTGAGCGAATTTCACATGCAGAGGCATAGTGAAAAAGGGCTCATGGGCAATATTTACAAGGGAAAAATAGTTCGTGTTCTCCCCGGCATGCAAGCCGCATTTGTGGACATTGGGTTAGAGCGGACTGGATTTCTCTATGTTGCTGATATTCAAATCACATCGGATTCACTGGAAACATTTCCTTCCATCGCTGATTCCTCCAATATCCACACAACTCCCCATAATCTGCCGATAGAAAATTTATTAACAGAAGGACAGGAAATTATAGTTCAAGTCAGTAAGGACCCCATCGGTACCAAAGGAGCAAGATTGACGTGCCATATCACACTTCCATGTCGCAACCTTGTTCTTATTCCTCTTACAGATCACATCGGAATATCGAGAAAAATAGAGGACGAAGAAATCCGGGCTCAGTTAAAGAATCAAATTGAAGAAATTCGACCTCAGGGAACCGGCTTTATAGTCAGAACTGTTGCTGAGCATGCAACACGTGAAGAACTTGAAGCAGATATTGAATTTCTTATGGCACTCTGGGCGGATATAATTTACAGAGTTGACGATAAGACTGCACCGGCCCTGCTCTATACTGATCTTGACATAACCTTACGTTCTGTTAGAGATTTTTTTACGACAGATGTGGATTCACTCCTTATTGACGATCCCGCAGGCCACAAAAAGCTTCTGGAATTTGTTGAAATATTTGCACCTCAATTAGGTGATAAAATTTCACTTTACCAGGAAGATATACCGCTTTTTGAAGCCCACAATATTGAAGCTGAAATCTCCAGAGCCACTGAAAAAAAAGTGTGGCTGAGATCGGGTGGATACATCATTATAGAGAGTACAGAGGCGCTTTCAGTTATTGATGTAAATACCGGTCGTTTTTTTGGAAAAAGAAATCTTAATGAAACAATTT
>JAOZLO010000325.1:2570-4308 GCA_029934775.1 Desulfocapsaceae bacterium | reverse complement strand
AGATGCGGACATCAGTGCCACTCTTGCCGAGCAGAATATGGTGGTCAATGGCGGTAATATCGACCTGCAGGATCGGCGATTACGCATCACACCTACAGGAGAATTCAAAACACCGACAGATATCGGCGACCTGCTCATTCGTTCTTCGTCTGCTTCCAATCAGTCCACAGAACTCATCCGTATCAAGGATATTGGTACCATTAGCGAAGGCTATCAGGATCCGCCTCAGTGGCTTATGCGTTATAATGGTCGGCCGGCAATATGTATTTCCATAACCAACGTCGCTGGTTTGAATATTGTTGATCTTGGCAAGGCCATAGATGCAAAGATAGACGAGTTGCTCCCCACCTTGCCAGTAGGCATTGAACTGAGCCGTATGCACTGGCAGTCAGATGTGGTCAATACGGCAGTGAGTGGTTTTCTAATAAGTTTTGCCGAAGCCGTCGCTATTGTCCTGGTGGTTTTGACTCTGTTTATGGGCTGGCGAATGGGACTGATCATTGGCGCATCACTGGTCTGCACTATTATGGCCAGTTTCATTCTTATGGCCATGGCTGGAATTGACTTGCAGCGCATGTCTCTCGGTGCCCTGATCATTGCTCTTGGCATGATGGTGGACAATGCCATCGTGGTGGCGGACGGTTTTGTCGTTCGGGTGGCTGCCGGAATGGATAGGCGACAAGCGGCAGACGAGAGTGCTGGAACGCCCTCCATGCCCCTGCTTGGGGCCACCATTGTAGCGGTCATGGCATTTTATCCCATTTTTGCCTCCACTGCGGATGCGGGTGAATATTGTCGCACCCTTTTTACCGTTGTGGCCATTGCACTGCTGGTAAGCTGGGTCATTGCCTTAACCCTGACTCCTATCCTCTGTCTGGATTTTCTGCCAACCCCAAAGCAAGGTAGTAACAGTGAAGAACTCAGTCCATTTCTCCAACGATTTAAAGGACTGCTCACCATAGCCATCCGCTTTCGGTTCCTGACCATCGGCGCCCTCATTGGCCTCCTGCTTGTCTCTTTCATCGGCTTTGGTAAACTCTCTCAGCAGTTTTTTCCTTTTTCCTCCATGGAAAAATTCATGGTGGATGTCTGGTTACCGGAAGGCAGTCGTATCCAGACTGTTTCTGAGCAGATGCGTATTGGTGAACAAAAACTGTTGGGTGATGAACGTATTGACTCAGTCTCTACCTTCGTGGGCCAGGGACCACCTCGTTTTTACCTGCCGGTAGACCCGGAATCACCCTACCAGGCCTTTGGGCAATACATTATCAATGTCCATAATTATAAAGAAATCGATGAGCTGATCGCTGAATACACCAGTTGGCTGGGCGCACATCTTCCGGACAGCCAGATTGTCACCAGAAAATATGGCGTCGGACCAAGTAATTCATGGAAATTTGAGTTACGAATATCTGGGCCCACACAGACAGATCCACAGATTCTGCGCTCCCTTGCCGGAACGGTTGAGAATATTCTGATAGCTTCCCCCCTGGCGGATGCCACTAATAATAATTGGCGGCAACGGGTGATGAAACTTGTCCCGGAGTATAATGACAAGCGGGCCCGCTGGGCTGGAATTAGCAGGGAGGATCTTGCCCGCACCACAGAGCGCGCTTTTGATGGTCGTGATATCGGCCTCTATCGGGAACAGGATGACCTGATCCCCATAATCCTCCGTCATAATGAAGAAGACCGCAAGAATGTAAGCAGCCTTGACAGTCTGCAGATTCAGCCTGTG
>JAOZLO010000325.1:0-2560 GCA_029934775.1 Desulfocapsaceae bacterium | reverse complement strand
GTTAATTCCACAGAGACTGTTCCCCTGGCCCAGGTCACTGACAACGTGCTCACCGAGTGGGAGGATCCGCTGATCTGGAGGCGGGATCGGAGAAATACTATCACTGTCCAGTCCAATCCAATTCCGGGAGTGACCCTGCCGACCCTGCGTGACAGTGTACTTGCTGAAATCGAGTCCATCCCCTTGCCGATAGGTTATACAATGGAGTGGGGCGGCGAGTATGAAGACACAGTGGATTCACAAGCTGCCTTGATACCCGGTGTAATCCCGGCTGTAGCCATTATGGCATTTATTATTGTGGCTCTTTTTAATGCCATGCGCCCTCCCCTGGTAATCCTCCTGACCTTACCTTTTATTGTGATTGGTATGGTGGCCGGACTACTGCCCACCGGTACCCCTTTTGGTTTCCTGGCCTTGCTAGGTGCCATGAGCCTTATTGGCATGATGATAAAAAATTCCATTGTCCTGCTCGATCAGGTCAATATCAATATCTCTGAGGGTATGGGACGCTATGAGGCAGTCATGGAATCAGCGGTGTCCAGGTTGCGTCCGGTTGGATTGGCTGCAGCCACCACTGTTCTCGGTGTTGTTCCACTTATCCAGGATCCCTTCTGGATAGGACTTGCCATCACGGTAATGTCTGGTCTTACCTTTGGAACGCTCCTAACCATGATCCTGGTTCCGGTTCTCTATGCCACTCTCTACCGTCTTGAAGCAGCTGTCCCTGTACATGAGAACGTTGAGGAGTAATAAAATGAATTTGACAAAAAGACAAATAGCAGCAACCTGGCTGACAAGCGTAACACTTTTTGTGCTAAGCGGCTGCGCGATGGTTGGTCCTGATTTTACAAAGCCTGATGCCCCGATCGCCGATGCCTGGTCAGAACAGGGAAAAGATACTCCCAACGAGATCCTGAGAAAAGGTAAGGATGATACAGATTACCGGGATTGGTGGAAAGTCTTTCAGGATCCAGTTCTGGATACCCTTATCAAAAAAGCCTACGAGGACAACCCAACACTCCATATCGCTGGTCTACGCGTACTTGAGGCCAGGGCTCTGCTAGGATATGCTGAAGGAATGCTCTTCCCTCAGCACCAGGCTATAACAGGCGATGTCCTGAGTAATGGTCTCAGCAAAAATGATTTTGCCTATACGCCGGGAATGGACAGGTACTATCCACGGGCATCACTTGGATTTGAAGCGGGCTGGGAGATCGATTTCTGGGGACGATTCAGGAGGAGTATTGAGGCTGCAGATGCTGCACTGAATGCAGATGTTGCAAACTATGACGGCATGCTTGTCACCCTGACTGCTGAGGTAGCCCGGGTTTATATAACAATTCGTACGTTTGAGAAGCGGATCATGATTGCTGAAGAAAATATTAAAATTCAGCAACAGTCCCTTAATATAACCACAGTCAACTTTGATAATGGCAACACCACCGAACTTGATATGCAGCAGGCCAAATCCCTGTTGTACAACACCGAGGCAGCTGTTCCCTTATATCGTCTTGGTTTGCGTCAGGCACAGCATGGTCTAAGCGTTCTGCTCGGCCAGCCTCCGCAAAAACTCGACATCTTATTACAGGGGAGAGGTTCCATTCCGACAACACCTTCCAGCATATCGGTAGGGATACCTGCTGACCTGATTAGACGGAGACCGGATATTCAGCAGGCTGAATTCCTGGCAATGGCTCAATCCGCAAATATTGGAGTGGCAGAGTCTGCCCTCTACCCCCACTTTTCTCTTATCGGTAGTGTTGGTTTCAGTGCTATTGATTCGGGAGATAAATCTTTTAATAATTTTTTAAATAGCGATTCCATCGGCTTCACCTTTGGCCCGGCTATGAAGTGGGACATCTTCAATTATGGCCGTCTGAAAAATCAAATCAGGGCTCAGGATGCCCGTTTTGAACAGGCCATCATGCAATACCAACAGGTGGTGCTCGATGCCGCTCGAGAAGTTGAAGACGCCATGACCGCCTTTCAGCAGACCAGTGAGCAGGCACAATATTTAAACAAATCCGTTGCTGCTTCTAAACGGGCTGCAGAGATCTCCAGGCTTCAGTACCGCGAAGGAATAGTTGACTTTCAACGAGTGCTTGACACCGATCGCTATCTTACCAGTCAGGAAGATATTTATATCAAAGCAAAAGGTGATATTGCCCTTCATCTTGTGGCACTATACAAAGCCTTAGGCGGTGGCTGGCAGATGCGCCTTGGCAATCACTTCGTACCTGAAGAAATCCAACAGAAGATGGTTGAACGAACAGATTGGGGTAAGATTATGGAAGTGGATGAGAAGATACTTCCTGAGGAACATTAAAAAAACTATTTATTGGAGAAAATATTATGAGATATCGAATACATGTCACTAAAGCCATACTATGTTTATTTCTTCTTCTAAACCCCCTTGTGAGTCGGGCAGAAATCACCCAGTCAATTGACGGTGACGCTCTTGAAATACTCAAAAAAATGAACGACTACCTGCTCAGTCAGCAGGCTGTATCTTTTCGTGCCATTGAAAACGAGGACGAGGTTCTGGATAATGGACAGAAGA
>JAOZLO010000324.1:313-4308 GCA_029934775.1 Desulfocapsaceae bacterium | reverse complement strand
TCCTTGCAGCCAGTGCTTCTGTCTTAACCCGGTCAAAAAATTCTGGTTTTCCCCATCCCCAGTTTTTCTGATCACCGCCGGCCTGCCGCCAGGGTTTGCCCGGCTCAAAATAATTGACGCGTTCCCAGCCGTTCTTCTCTCCGAATACGGCACCCAGATCTTGGAGCCTTGGATAAAAAGGACTGGTTCTTAAAGGGCGTCCCCACTCATTTTCATCATTGGGAAAATGAAGATGATAATAGTAACGGTACACTTCCTTGCAATGCTCGGTGACATAATTAAGATTTTTAAGATGGGGTCCAAAGCGGCGGACATTCATCTCATGGGTATCGATGGAAGGTTCTCCTTCCAGAATCCATTCAGTTATCAGTTTTCCAACCCCACCGGCACCGGCAATACCATTTATTGAACCACCCGCCGCAACCAGAAAACCTTTCAAACCCGGAACAGGGCCTAAAGCATAATGACCGTCCGGAGTAAAAGCATCCGGGCCGTTAATCAGCTCTATGACCTCTGCCTTCTCAAGAATCGGTATTCTTTCCATTGCCATTTCCAGGACAGGCTCAAACAACTCCCACTCTGCAGACAACAGCTCCTGGGTAAATTCCCAGGGTACACCTTTCGCGCACCATTCCTTCGGATTGGTTTCAAAGGCGCCAATAAGATAGGATCCCACATCCTCACGACAATAAAACAATTTATCCGGATCTCTTACAACTGGCGTGTTTGATGGAAGTTCATGCCCCGGAATGGGTTTGGTAGTCAGGTACTGGTGCATCAACGGTACCATTGGAATATTCACACCCACCATGGCTCCGATTCGAGGCGCCCATTCTCCGGCTGCGTTAACAACACATTCTGTCAGGATATCACCTTTGTCTGTTACGACTTTGGTGACCTGGCCTTTTGAATCTACCTCAATATCCGTAACTCGTACGTTTGTATTGATCTCGGCACCCATCTTTTTAGCCTGACGAGCCAGTTCATATGTGATCGAACTTGGATCAATATGACCATCGTCGGGAACCCAGACTGCTCCGTGAAGTCCATCAATAGAGATAGAAGGAGCAATTTTCTGAGCTTCTGCAGGCGTTATGATCTCAGCTTCGATACCGATGGCTCTTGCACGGCTTACCTCACGCAATAATGACTTTAACCTCTCTTTACTTGATGCAAGACGCAGACTTCCTACTGTATGCCAGCCAAGACTATCTCCTGCATCTTTTTTCAACTCATTGAACAGTTTGATCGTATAATTCATTATCTGCATCAATGAGGGCGATGTCCTGAACTGGGATACCAGCCCGACAGAATGGAACGTGGTTCCACTGGTTAATTCGCCCTTATCTACCAGAACAATATCTGTACAGCCGGCTTTGGCCAGATGATATGCCACACTGGTACCAAAAACACCTCCGCCTATGATCACGACTTGAGCTTGATCTCTCATGAATCTCTCCTTTTATCGTAACTACTTATGGGGTAAGCATCTGAACTTCGCTAACCTCCGTACTTGTAACTGTTTACAGGGTGCCGTAGATTTTTGCAGGCAGGCCTGTGCTGCGTATAAGTCATACGTAAGCAGGCGTGGCCGCGGAAAGATGCGGTGCCCTGTAGCAGTTACCTTTTATCCTTTTAAGGCCTGGGTCAGAGCCGGTACAACTTCAAACAGATCTCCAATAATTCCATAATCGCATTTTCCTAAAATTGGGGCATCTTTGTCCGTATTGATAGCGACAATGACTTTCGATGTTTTCATCCCTGCAAAATGCTGTACTGCACCTGAAATTCCACAACCGATATATAATTTGGGGGATACCGTTTTACCGGTTTGACCCACCTGCATGGAGTGAGGAACAAAACCCGCATCGACAGCAGCTCTGGATGCACCAACACCGGCACCCAGTACTTCAGCACACTCACTGAGGATCTTGAAGCCCTCAGTAGATTCCATGGCCCTTCCACCTGATATAATGATATCAGCCTCAGTCAGATCAACAGATCCGGAGGAAGCCTTTTTAATTTCTCTTATCTTTACACCAGGCTTACCTGAAATCTCCGGTTTATGGCTTACAATTTCAGCATTACCGGACTTTTCCACAGCTTCGATGGTATTGGGACGAATCCCGCAAATAAAATAATCGCCCTCAAGCTTTAGCCTGGCAATAGCTTTACCGGAAAAGTGGGATTTCAGAACTGTATGATCTGAAAAATCTACTCCAATACAGTCAAGAGCCGAAGGGACATTCAACAGGGTAGCCGTCCGGGTCAGCAGATCCCTACCAGCAGGACTGCTCAAACCGACCAGACCCTTGATATCCAATGTTTTCATTGTACCGACTAAAGCCTGGGCCTTAAGATCCGGGCTTGTATTCAGATCAGCCTGCTCAGATGAAATTTCAATAATTTTTGTTATTCCGTATTGTTCCAGAATTTCTTTGTTGTCGACCGCTGAATCATCAAACATCAACGCACAGACGTCACTGCTTCCATCGCTGCATGCAGCAGTGATGATACCAAAGTTACTTTTTTTAGCTTTTTTATCCTTGGTTTCGATTAATACTCCAATGTATGACATTTTAATTCTCCTGATAACTGTGTTTACTCTATTAAAGCCTTACCCCTTGTGGGATGTTAGTGCCTTTTACCTCGAATCCCGGCGTTTCGCGTTTATTGAGGTTAAATCAATTTCTTTTCCCTGAAAATCTCAACCAGTTTTCCCACTGCCTCTGTAACACTGCCTTCAAGCAGTGTTGCCTGACCTTTTTCAGGAACAGCTTCAAGAGACACTATACTTGCCCGGTCAACGGGTTTCTCAGGGACAAGATCCTGCAGTGCAAACTCTTTAACAGGTTTTCTTTTGGCTTTTAAAATATCGGGAAGCTTGGGATAACGAGGTTCATTTAATCCCTTGGTGGCACCAATAACACAGGGCAGGTCCAGTTCCATTATTGCCATTTCACTGTTACCTTGATCGGACTCAACAACCGCCTGGTCTTTTTCCAGCGAAAGATTAACAACATCTGTAGCTACCGGAAAGCCAAGAGCCTGGGCAAGATAATATGGTGTCTGCATATTTTCACAGTCCACAGACTGTTTTCCCATCAAAACCAGATCAGCACCGCCATCCTCTTCGATAGCTTTTTTAATAGCTTCAACAGTAGTCATGGTATCAACTATCATTTCATCTGTTTTGATGTGAATCCCCCTGTCAGCACCCATGGCAAGGGCAGAGCGAACAGTACTCAGGGCTTGTCCTATTCCCAGGGTGACAATGATAATTTCACCTCCCCTGTCTTTTTTAATCTGAACAGCCTCTTCGATGGCATATTCATCATACGGATTGACAACAAACTTCACTGAATCGTCAAAACTGTTGCCATCAACGAGTTTTACGTTTGCAGCGGTATCAGGAACATGTTTTACGCATACAAAAATTTTCATTTCCTTTTTCCTTTTTCCTATTTGATTTAAAAAATATGGTACCTGAACATCTTCTTTTGTAGCTCTATCAAGTTTTCTTACAACAAGTCAAAGTACTTATTTTATTTTGATATGACTTAAGATTATATTTTTCAATTAGATCTGTTATTAATAAAAATATTAGATTACTCTCAATTCAAGAAATCATAGCTGGGTACTCTTAAAAAAAACGAAGCCATGAACCTGAACCAACTCAAACTTTTTTATCTCGCAGTCAAAGAAAAAAATCTGACTCATGCCGCCGCAGAATTAAATATAACCCAGCCTGCTGTAACTAAGGGCATTCAACGCCTCCAGGAATATTATGATGTAGTTCTTGTCCATAAACTGGGCAAGAATATGGAACTGACTCTGGCCGGGGATAATCTTTTCCAAATCGCGAAAAAGATATTTGAATTGGAGAAACTTGCAGACGACTGCATGGCAGACTTTCAGAAAGAAAACTTAAAGCACATTAAAATCAGTGCCTCGGAGAGTTTCGGGGCATACTATCTTCCGGAATTCATAAATCA
>JAOZLO010000324.1:0-303 GCA_029934775.1 Desulfocapsaceae bacterium | reverse complement strand
GCCAGGGAACCAAATGTTCAGATCACTTTAGAGGTTCTTTCCAACCAGCAGGTCGTTGAAAACACAGTTAGCTTAAAAAATGATATAGGTTTTGTCTCTTTTCCGGTTGAAGGCAAAAAATTAAATACTATCGAAGTCGTTCAAGATGAGATAGTTGTCATTGTGAGTCCTTCCCACCCCCTGGCACAAAAAAAACAACTCAAAGCCGAGGATCTTGAAGGACACATGATCATCAGGCATGAGCAGGGCTCATATTTCCATAAAATGATCCATTACCTGCTTGAAGCAGGTAATGTTTCGGTG
>JAOZLO010000323.1 GCA_029934775.1 Desulfocapsaceae bacterium | reverse complement strand
ATATGATGGACGCAGAGATTCATTTTTTCCATATCGCAAAGATGAACGTCTCAAATACCCGGCACTAAAGTTTCCTGAAGTATCCGGAAGTATAACTTCCTGAAAGTAATACAGAGATATTTTCCGGTTTCTCCTTAAAAAACTCATCACAGGCTTTTTTTACTCCCGGTGACTTATATGTCATTTTCTTTGTTAAACAATCATCACCTTCAGGATCCCAATAAATTCCGAAATAGCAGATTGCTCCACTGGATAAACGGGGATAGACTGAATTTAAAGCCAGGAGAGTTGGATCATATAGATCACCATCAATAAGTGCAAAAGCGATCTTATCTGGCAGGTTGGGCTGCAGTGTATCATCAAACCAACCTTTATGGATTACAGGCACAGGCAATTCTGTTTTTTCAAAATTCATGCGGAACTGCGTTTCAGAAACTGACATATCACCAGCTTTATAGACGTTTTCATCTTCAGAACCTGACTCCGGCACTCCACAAAAACTGTCAAAAACATGGAATTGCTTATTTTGCTGCATTGTTATAATAATTTTTTGCATAACAACCGACGATTCCCCGGAATTGCAGCCCAGCTCTACAACATCACCCTGCACCTCATACGCAATGACCTGGCTCAATAAATGAAAGAGATTCATTCTACTCTCAATACTGGCCATTCCACCCCCGCGCCAGGTAGAATCAACCCTGACCCAGGGAAAGGCGCGTCTTATAATTTTGTCAAGGAACTGGACACTCGATGAGGATTTTGGTGGCGTGCCTAATAACCTTGCTATGAAAGTACTGTCCATGGAATACTCCTTACTCCTTCACTCGAAAAAGTCTTATTCCATATCGCTTCAAAAAAAGTGCAACTTCCTCGCCTAAATCATTCATTAAAAAAGGTTGCTCTTTATTCTCAATATCCACCCAGCTTATATTACTGTTATTTAATTTCTGCCTGGCGCTATCCGGAACTGCACACAAGCTTAAAATCAAATTACAATCATTCTCTTTATACACTTCAACCTGTTCCGCAAACTCCTCATACAGTATCTGCAAACGCCATACAGTTTGTCTTTTCTTGAAAAATGACCGTTTACTCTGCCTGATTTCAAGAGAATTATTTTCCTTCTCTTCGCATTGAAGATCGTTCCCATTAAAAAAGGATATCATTTCACTGATAATATTCTTCACCATGGTAACTTTCTCAGATTGTTCCACCTGCCTGGGAAAATCAGGGGCTTTACCGACCACCCTGGCAGGAAAACCAATAGCAAGGCTTTTGGGCGGAATTTCCCTGTGGACCAGCGAATTGGCACCCACAACAGAACCATCACCTATTTTTGCACCCGGCAGTACAAAAACACGCCAGGCAAGTGAAACACTGCTGCCGATCTCAATATCTTCAAAATTGACTTCATATCCTTCCAGCTGACTAAGCCAGGATGTGTGGCCAAAGATCAGGCTATGCCCGCCAATACCCGTATCATCACCTATAGTGATAGATCTTGCCGGATTGATAAAAGACATCTGCATAATCTGGCAATTTCTGCCCATAATAAATTTTGAATCAGGGAACTGCAAACCACCGATAAAAACCTGTTCATTGATTTTGCTGCCGTCGCCAATTTCAATAACCGGTACATTTAAAAATGTTGTCGCTCCAATTTGTACATGTGATCCAATCGTCAGCTTGCGACCCCGGATAATCGTAAGAAATCCTATTGATGTGTTATCTCCAACTGAAACCTCTTTACCAATAATCACAGAACCAAAACCTATGGAGACACCTTCACCTATCTGATATCCTTTGAAGCGATAAACAATTTTTTTCAGCCAGCTGGGCAATAATCCGTATAAAAGTACATCCTTGACAGGTATTCTGGCTTGTTTAATTAGCATAATGAAAGGTTTTAAATATTTTGGCAAAAAAAGGTTCTTCCCCCAACAAAGGAAGAAGAACCTGCATTCCAGACCATAAAATCAGTAGATCCTGCTATTCCATTATAGCAGCACCCCCATCTACGACCATTGTATGACCGATTACACCCGATGCAGCGTCCGAGCAGAGAAACTGGGCGGTATATGCAATTTCTTCTAAAGTGACTAAACGTCCCAAGGGCGTTCTATGAATAGTCTCGTCAAGTCGTTTCTCCTTCTCCGGCAGAGCATCCCAGGCATCCGTTACAACTGATCCGGGAGACAAAATGTTGACCCTGATCTTCCTGGCGGCAAGTTCGGCGGCCAGATGCCGGGACAAAGCCTCCAGTGCAGCTTTTGATGCACCAACCAATCCATAAGAATGTACTGCCCGACGAGCTCCTTTTGATGAAAGTGCCACGATTGCAGAATTACTTTTCATTCGTGGAAGGAGCATTTTAACTAATTCAAAAAAAGCGATTGTATTAAGCGACAATACCCAGTCAAAGTGTCTCTTGGTCAATGTCTCCAGAGGTCCGTGAACACCTGTCGCTGCACAGTGTATAAAACCATCTAATGATTCATTCCGTTCATTCAACATTGCTTCAAGCCGGCCACGCCCCTTCGTATTGCTGATATCCCCTCTAAAAATATCTATTGCCAGATTTTCTTCCCGGGCAATGTCTTTTAAAGATTCTGCGCTTGCCTTTTTAAGCAGGTGATTTGCGGTAACATGTGCACCTGCACGTGCAAAACGTAATGATATCGCCCTGCCTATGCCGCGCGTACCACCTGTAATTAAGAATTTTTTATTTTTCAGTGAAAACAGATCATTCATCTTTTCTCATCCTTGATGGTTTCGTAAAAAGTCTTCGAGAATCCCATCAGTACAATCAGGCGCAAATTGATCGTATGGTATAAATCCAAAAAAAAGCTCTGATTTGCAGACTTTTTTATCATTTACGGTAACAACACCTTCAGCAGTCGCATAATTTTTCTGACTCATCTTTATATTTACAGTGATAAACATATCTTCACCTGGACGAACCCAATGATTGAAGCTTGCAGATTTGATACGGGCCAGCATCGGCTTTCCCCGGTCTCTATTTTCTGCCTCAAGACATTTTCCGGCTGCCTGTGCCATCATTTCTGTTAATAAAACACCGGGTACGACCGGAAAACCTGGAAAATGATCCTTGAAGATTTCTTCCTCCGGATTCATTTTTTTTAAAGCAACAATGCTCTTACCAGGCTCTAGCTCTAAAATTTTATCTATTAAAATGAATCTCAAAATTATACCTTATTACGAATGATGGCGTCGTAAAAACCCAAATATTTCGCCATTCCGTCATTCCCGCGCAGGCGGGAATCCAGAACGTACTGAAATGACTGGATTCCCGCCTGCGCGGGAATGACGGAGCGGAGAATTTTTCACAAATTTTTTCTTATGCTTGCTCATCAATTTTATTATGACGCTGTAATAAGTCAATAATACTCTGTACACCCTGCAGTGTATCCAGATCATCTTCCTCTAACATAATTTCAAAATCTTCATCCAGCCGTGCCATAAGGCTGAGCATACCAAGTGAATCCCAGGCCTCGATATCATCCCTCTCCATTTCAGGAGAAATATCTTCAGGATCCAGTTCAAAAACATCGGCAATCCAAGCAAAAGCTTCTTCAATTTTCATATTTAAAGTTCACCTTAACGGGCTGTATATCCACCATCAACGATTAAATTAGTACCTGTTATCCATGAGCTTTGGGGCGCGAGCAAAAAAGCGGCAGATCGTGCCACATCTTCAGCTTTCCCCACACCTAAAGGATGGGCATCAGTAATTGCATCCACCTGTTCTTCACTGAGAAATTTAAAAGCATTTTCTGCCATTCTTGTCATCACCATGCCGGGCGAAATCACATTTACACGTATATTTCTTCCGGCCAGTTCCACAGCCATTGATCGAGCCGACGCTATAACAGCACCTTTTGTGGCACTGTACCCCACTTCCCCGGACATGCCGACAACACCATAGGCGGCAGCAATAAATAGAATTGATCCTTCCTCTTTTTCAATGATATCACGCCTGGCAACAACTCTGGCTAATTCGATTCCAGCTATTAAATTAACGTCAAGCATCTCCTGAACACTTTTCGTACTACAAGCACCAAGGGGACGTGTTTTTACTATACCGGCAGCATGACAGAGACCATAAATGGGCCCGGTTTTCTTCACCAGTGCTTTTATGGCCGGCATAATCTCTGACGGAGTTGATAATTCAAGACAAAGTGATTGATGCCCTTCGCCCTGCAAATGTTTTAGCGCCTCATTTATCCTGTTTTCATCTCTTCCCGAAAGAATCACACGAGCGCCGACCTTACTGAGCTCAACTGCTATTGCCATCCCGATACC